>JAXDME010000161.1:0-7842 GCA_034666285.1 Gemmatimonadaceae bacterium
AGAGGCGAACCACGACGTCGAGCGCGGCCTTTCCACTCAGCGGAAGGCTTCCGAGCGCCTTCGCCGCCTCTTCCCGCACTCGTGCATCCGGGTCGAAAGTGGCCCTGATCAGCGCATCCCGCACGCTTTTCATTGGTACAGCGGTAGCGCGGGCTGAATCGCTCGCCCACAATCCGATGGCTGTGACTGCGCGCGCACGTACCGCCCAGAAACGATCATTGCGCGTTGCGCGAATGAGCGCGTCGAGCGCGAGCTGGTCCGCTGGACGCTGAGCCAGCACACGCACCGCTTCAATCCTGCCAGTCACATCGTCGTCGTGTACGAGCTGGTACTGCATCATCGCCGTCGAACGCGGAAAATCGGTGATATCGAGTATCCAGTTTCCCTTGTCCCAGCGAATAGCCCGGGGCGGCGCCTTGAGGTCCGCAGCTCCCTCACCGCTTCCGTTTCTGACAGGCACCACGAAGTGAACGACTCCGCTGTCCGTGCGAACTTCGATATCAGAATCGACATCGAAGTACCCGGTAAGACTGTCGCGCGGCTGAACTTCCGTCGCGCTGACCACGATCCTTCCGCTCGCCCGATCATAGCGTGATGCAACCTGAAAAACCGGGAATCCCGCGCCGTAAATCCACTGGTCGAAAAACGGCTTGTAGTCTTTACCGGTCGATTCTTCAAACGCCTTCTGCAAATCCGACGTGATGACGTTGCCGTACGCGTTCGCGGTCGTGTAATGGTTCATCGCTTTCCAGAACGCCGCATCGCCAAGTTGGTGGCGGAGCATCTGGAGAACTGTGGCACCCTTCTGGTAAACGTGACCGCTGAAGAAAATTTCGATCGGCTCGTTCACCCATCTGTCGTAAACGATCGGGCGGCGCGCCACGTGATCGGCAGCAATGCTCTGCTCCTGCGCGTCAAGCCGGTCGATTGCACCTTCATCGACTCCCTTGTCCTCCTCGCGAAAGATCTGCTCCATGAAGGTCGCGAACCCTTCGTTCAGCCAGGCGTCGGACCAGCGGCGGATCGTGACCAGATCGCCGTACCATTGATGTCCAAGCTCGTGCGACATCAGGTCATCGGCGCTGTTCTCAGGCGGCGCCCACGGCGGAAGGAGAATCTCGCTGTCGTTCTGGGACGTGGCGGTTACGTTCTCCATGCCGCCAAACTGAAATTCCGGGATGACGATCTGATCGTACTTCGCCCACGGGTAGGGCACTCCGGTCTTTCGCGAGAAGACGTCGACCGCCGCGGGAGTCTTGCCGAATCCGCGCCACGCAGCAGCGACCGAGTCGGGATAGGTCCAGTAGCCGATCGGCACCTTGTGCCAGGGCGTGTCCTGCAGAACGGTGTAATTCCCGACAACAGCCGTCATCAGATAAGTGGACGCTGGCTTGTCCTGAATCCAATGCCATTCGATGCTGTCACGGACTGTACGCGAGCCGGCCAGCCGGCCGTTGGACAAAGCCCGCTCACCTTTGGCGCTCCAGATATAGAACTCCCAGGTAGTCTTGTCGTTCGGGAAATCGTACGTGGGAACCCAGAAGTGCGCGTCTTCCGCTTCGCTCTGCGTCCAAACGATGTGCCTCGGCTTGAAATAGGCACCCTTGGATCGATTCGCGGCGTCGTAAACGATCGTTACTGACGTTTTTGCGCCGGCGCGAAGCGGGCTGGCGAGATGCACGACAAGCGTGCGCCCGTCATAGTCGTGTTTGAGTGTTTGTGCGCCTGACGAAACCCGCTTGATGACCATGTCGCCCGCATCGACCGCGACGCTGGAGAGGGGAGACGCTCCAGACAATCCGCCCATCTGCAACGTCGTCGTGCCCACGACGGCATGCCGCGTCCAGTCAAACCGAATTGTTGTTGACTGGTGCTGCAAGTCGTAGGTGCGAGTCCTTTCCGCGTGCGGCACACCGTCCGGCTCGGGACCCCAAACGATCAGGGGGCCCTGACGAAAGGAAGGGATGAGATCCGGCGTCAAGCCTGCATCCATCTTGAACGGACCCGCGACAGCGGCCGGCTGCGACGGCGCCGGAGGATTGGCGGCTGGAGGCGGGGAGCAGGCTATGAACAGTGCGCCGAGAGCCGAACCAGACCTGAGGATCGCCTTAATTGCTGGCGCGAATGGAATGGATACATCCGGACGATTCGGGATGCGGGCGAGTCGCGCGTCAATCATATGCTATCGAGGGGCGAAACACGGAAGACCAATGCGACACGCGTTCACTTTGATCGAGCTCACGGTCACGCTTTGCATTCTGAGCATACTCTCGGCCATCGCCGTTCCCCGCGCAGGAAGGCTCTTGGACGGGATCCATGTGCGCGGCGCGACGATCCAGATCGAATCACTATTCAGCACCGCCAGACACCTGGCGATTGCGCGCGGGACACAAACGATGGTAGAGATCGACACCGTCGCGCGCGAGATTTCCATCAGCGCGGATGGGGCCAGACTCCGAAATGCAAAGATCGGCGCGGATCATGACGTCCGACTCTTCGCGACTCGCTCGAGCATGAGTTACTCCGCAACCGGCATGGGGTACGGTGCCGCCAATCTCAGCGTCGTCGTGCGACGGAACGCGTCCGTCGATACCGTTTTTGTGTCGCGACTGGGTCGGGTGCGGCACTGACCTCCGCGACAACTGGCTCCGGCGAATTCCCGTTTGACCCGTCCTCCGCTGTTGTTCCGAAATCGTAGCCCGGAACGGAAATGCGCGGTATCTGCTGTCCGATCATTCGCTCGATCGTTCGGACCATTGCGATCTCATCGGTCGACATGAAGGTGTACGCGTCGCCGGTTGCGGCGGCGCGACCTGTGCGCCCAATGCGGTGCACATAATCCTCGGGCTGCTGGGGCACGTCGTAGTTGATGACGTGGCTGATGCCGGACACATCGAGACCGCGCTGCGCGATGTCGGTGGCCACCAGGACGCGGATCTTCCCGGACTTGAAATCCTCGAGCGCGCGCGTCCGCTCGCCCTGAGACTTGTCGGCGTGCATTGCCGTTGCGGCGATTCCCGCTTCTTCCAGGTGACGAACCACGCGGTCAGCACCGTGTTTGGTGCGCGTGAAGATGAGAACGGAATCCATATCGGATTGCTTCAGTAGCTCGACCAGCAGCTTGGTCTTCCGCTCTCGCGGAACGGGATAGACAGCGTGTGTAACAGTGCTTACCGCCTCGGAGCGACGTCCGATCTGCACAACCACCGGCTTTCGCAGATACGTTCGGGCGAGAGCCTCCACTTCCGGTGACATCGTCGCACTGAAAAGGAGTGTCTGCCGGTAGGGCGGTATCTCGGTCACGATCCGATTGAGTTGCGGCGCGAAGCCCATATCGAGCATTCGATCAGCCTCATCGAGGACAAGAACCTCGAGATCGTTGAACGAGACGTTTTGGCGTTCCATGTGATCGAGGAGTCTTCCCGGCGTGGCTACCACCACATCTACACCGCGCCGAAGCGCCTTCGATTGCGGTTCGATACCGACTCCGCCGAAGATTGGCACTACGCGGAGCTGGGTGTACTTGCCGTATTTGCGAAAGCTTTCCTCCACCTGGGCCGCGAGCTCGCGTGTCGGAGTGAGGATGAGAACACGAACTCGATGGGCAGGCTCACCCTTTTCGTCGGTGATCGGAGCGCTGATCAGATTGTGAACTATCGGGAGAGTGAAGCCCGCAGTCTTTCCGGTTCCCGTTTGAGCCAGACCAATCAGGTCTCGTCCCGCAAGCGCCAGGGGAATCGCCTGCTGCTGGATGGGGGTAGGGTGCGTATAGCCAGCGTCGCGCACGGCCTGGAGCACTTCGGGCGCGAGGTCGAGCTCGGCAAAGGAGAGCCCCGCGTCGATTTTCTCTTCAATCATCTGCTGTAATATATGCTGGTCACAGACCCAGTCGGAGCGGCTGGACGAGCGTGGGCATTCAGCAGCGCCAACAGCGCCGAGTTGACTTCGGCCGGCGTCTCTTCGGGGATGATGTGCCCGGCGTCCGGGATCGCCCGGAGGACCACGCGCGGAAGAAGCGGAAGATAGACGCCCATCCCGTCGTCGGGCATCATATGGTCGAGCGATCCCCACACACCCATGGCCGGTATGTCTACTGTAGTCAACCGCCGATTTTTGCCCGCAGCCCAATCGTAATTGTGAAGCAGTTCCCGCATCGCCAGGGCGTATTCGGGAAACTGCGAAGGTGCGAGAAACTCCTCGACGTCGCGCTGGGTGAAATGCGCTCGTCGTCCATATACCCGTCTCAAGGCAAGCTTCACAATCAGCCGCGGCTTGATCAGTCTGAGGATCGGAGTGAGAAGCTTCGGTGTTAGAGCGTGGTAGAGCCACATCAACGGCACGCCGTTCAATCCCACCGGAGAGAGCAGGCCGAGGCAGCTTGCACGGTCGGGATATCGTGCGGCGAAATGGTAGATGAGCGACCCGCCCAGTGAATGCCCGGCAAGCGCTGGCCGCTCTAGCTCGAGCGCGTCCAGAATATCGCGGAGATGCTCGACGAGGGAATCAATGTTGTACTCCTCGGGCGCCGTGGGCTTGTCCGACAAACCGTGTCCCTTCAGATCGACGGCAATTACACGGAAACCCGCATCGGCGAGGGCGGGCATATTGAACCGGAACACATAGACGGAGCAGCCCCACCCGTGAACGAACACGACTGCAGGTGAATCGGGATCGCCACGCTCCACCACTCTCACTTTCAGACCGGAGCGCAGCCGCGGAAAGCTCACGCGATAAGCCGGATCGCGGGCGGGAAACATTTCGCCGGGACTGAGGTTGTCCCGGCGATGTGATTTGATCATCTGATCAAATCAATTCAATTTCCCTGCCGAGAAGTTTTCCGATGAGCCCGATCCGGAAGGTGACATCGGTCCATTTCGATTCAAGCCCAGTCCCGTCATCGAGGGGAAACGCCGACCATGCCCAGGGATGCGTGGTCGTTGGCCGCTCCATCCCTTTGTGGGGGTGCCAGATTCCGGCGCGATCGCGGTCATCGACGAATCGCTCGTACAACTTCATCCAGCCTTCGTTGCGGCGTAGGAAGTTGAGCCTGGCCATCGTCTCGAGCCACGTGAGTGCGAAAGGTACGTCGGCTTCGACCGCGTTTCGATGTGGCAGTACATCGCCCATGATCAGGTGCGGCTGCGGTACCATTTTCTTGCCGTACAGCTGAAGAACTTCCTGACGCGGGAGGGGCTGAGTGATCCAGTCGTAGATCCGCTCCACCGCAGTGAAGTGCTCGTGCCGAAAGATCGGCATGTAGGCGAGCATCGTAAGCGTGTAGATAGAAGGTGGTGCCGACTCCGGAGCGAGCACGTGAGTGTTGCCGACGCGCATCCAGGGCTTTTCACCGAGAGGTGAGTTGAGGTATGCGAATGTTCTCTCGAGGATCCGCCTGGCCGCCCCTCGCAGCCGCGGATCGTTCTCATACCCACACTGGGCTAGAGTCGCCGCGGCCGCCTCGCGGAATACTCCGCGTGAGCGCCGGACCATATCATCGTCGCGAGCCTTCGTCCCGAGCTCGAATGTAAACGCCGGATCGTTGTCTTCGGCAAGCAGGCGAAAAAGCAGGCGGCGCGCGGTTACAAGCGGGGGCGAGTCGGGAGTCCAGCCACACTCGATAAGCCGCCGAACCGCCGGGATCGTACCGATGTTGGCGAAATCGGTGCTGTGGCGACTCGGTAGGGACAGAATGGAGTTGTTCCACATTCCATCACGAGTTTGGGTGACCGCAAGCTTGATGGCGGGCCGATGGGAATATGGAAGCCAATCGATTCCACGAGATCCGGGATCGCTCAGACGCGCAACCTCCGTCAATGCGCGGTACCGGATCGGCGCTGACGCGTGCTCCAGAAGCCAGCTCACCGGAAAGGAGAGTGGCTCAGCAGCAGGTGTCGTTATCGTCGGGGATAACTCGACGGCGGTCCCGGGTGCGGTCACTAACGGCGCTCGATTTGGGGGGCAGGCCTTCGAAGGCGGCAGGCGCATGAGCCGCCGATAGCGCGGAAGAATAGCACTTTTTCACGCTGGCGCTAGGGCACGAAGCTAAGTGCTGTTGCTACAAGACGTTACCTATTGAACTCTGCCTGAGATTCAGGCGGTTCGAGCCACCGTTTGAACTGCACATGACTGGGCGTCCCAAGAACCCGATGAAAAAGCTTCGAGCTACAGCGGGCGTCAACCTTTTGGGCCGCTTTGGAGTATTAGCTTCGGGACGGCGAAACGCCGTCACACACAAAATTCTCCAGGAGAGAAGGATGAAGGCTATTCGGATCGCCACGCTGGCGTTTGCCCTATGCGCTGGCCTCACATCGGTTGCAGCGGCACAGGGACAGCCCGAGCCACAGGGTCAGGGCGAGATGCGCCGTGGCGGTGGAATGGGTGGAATGCTCCTCAAGGACATCACCCTGACGGACACTCAGAAGGATCAGATCAAAACGATTCGCGAGAAGTACATGCCGCAGCAGATGGAACTTCGCAAATCCGCCCAAGCTACAGGTGGACCACCGGACCAGGCTACCATGAGCAAGATGATGGATCTGCAGGAAAAGCAGGCGGCGGAAATTCGCGGGATACTGACGGCCGATCAGCAGAAAGTCTTCGACGGCAATCTGAAGGAGATGAGAGATCGAATGGAAGCTCGCCGCAAGGGAAGCAGCTAAGTTCGGGTCAAGGTCGCGGCTCGAGAGCCGCGACGGTGTAGTTGCTCTTCGGGTTCCAGAGTATCCAGCTCTGGAACCCGTTGTCGTATCCGGCCTTTTTTTGCGCGCGAACTTCCGTGGCGTAGTAGTGCGGCGGGCCCAGCGTAAAATCCTGATACCATGGAATGACTCTGGCCGCGTGTGGGATGGAGTCCGTCCTGGCGATCACATCCTTCAGAACATGGTCGATCGTCGAGTACGGATGCGCGTTCGGGTTTCCGATCCTGTAAGTCCCGCGCGCAAAGTGGGATGGATAGACCATGGGGAGCACGACATCCACCTGATCGACGAACATTTCCCACTTCTGACCGATGCCCATGTCCGTCGTATCGGTTGCGGTCAGTCCGAACACATCGGCGGTCACACGAATTCCACGGGGCTTGAGTGTTCTGCGTAGAAGTCCGAGCTGATCGCGAATCACCTGCGCCCGCGTCCGGCCCCCAGCCAGCGGAAACACGGTCTCGGTGATGAGTCGTTTCTCATCGGGAAAGCGCACGTAGTCGAATTGTACTTCGCTGAATCCAAGGTCATAAGCCTCGAGGGCGAGATCCGCCGCGTACTTCCATACTGCGGTCTGATGCGGGTCGAGCCACGGATTCCCGTTCTTGTCGAGCCACGGCAGCCGGTCCGACTTTCTTTTGACCGCGAGCTCCAACTTCTTTTGCGCGAGGAGCGGATCCTTGGCGACGACGATTCGCGCAATTGGATAGATGTGGTGCGAAACCATGGTATCGAGAATTGCGCGAATTCGTGAGCGCGACAGCGAGTGGCCATCGGCCGTATCAGCGCCGATCTCGTGGGCCAGCGGAACCGTGGATGGATAGAGCAAAAACCCGCGGTCATCCTTCACATCGATGACTAGCGCGTTTATCTCCGTCCTGTTCGCAACGCCAATGAGGTCAGTGAGCTTCCTTCCCAGCGCAGCCCAGCGATTCACGTAGAGTCCACGCAGGGTATCCGGTGTCGGAACGCGAACGACAGGGCGCACCGCCGAATCGACCCGCCGGGACCCAGTGCAAGAAGTCGCGCGGCGTTGAGAGGTCGAAGATGCTGTCTGCGCAGATACGTTCCGCTCCTGCTGGCACGCGAGCGAGAGGGACAGAAACACGATTGTGGCGGAGCGAGCGACGATCAGAGAGCGTTC
>JAXDME010000162.1:0-3717 GCA_034666285.1 Gemmatimonadaceae bacterium
AAAATGAGTGACATGTTGCTGGACGAAGGCGTCTTTGTGACAGGGTTCGGCTTTCCGGTCGTACCTCAAGGGCAGGCGCGTGTGCGCTGTCAGCTCAGCGCTGCCCATTCACGCGACGATCTCGATCAGGCCATCGCGGCCTTCAAGACCGTCGGGACGAAGCTAGGCATAATCTAGAGGACGCCTTCATGCAGAAGCTCAGAGCAGTAGCCGTGGCACTGGTCGCTACGGTAGTCGTTTCCGCCGGCGCGAGCGCGCAAGAGGTGCGGAACTTCGACAACTCGTGGTTTTGGGGATTCAAGAGCGGAGTCAATACTTTCTCCGCGCCAGGTCACGGGAACACATCTACTGTCGACCTCGGCGTAGACTGGCTCATCACGCGTACCAAGGGTGGACTCTACGTCTCCGGCGATCAGTCAATTTTCAAGCGCGACGTAGACGTGTTCGACCCGGCGTCGAGAACCGCCCAGCGGACGGTGCAGGTCAGCGACCTGCGCCGCATCTCTTTCGCAGCGCTTGCATTTCCAAAGCATTTCGGTGGCATCACTCCTTACGGCGGCATTGGTTATACGATCGCCGTCCTCGGAGACGCGCGCGTTTACCTGGACAGTGCCAACACTTTCCCGAACAATGCATTTCTCGACAAAGTCGACCAGGCTCGCAGTCGCGGAGCGGTGTTTGGAATGGGCGGTGTGCAGATCCAGACCAGGCGGGCGGCGATATTCGCGCAGGAAACAATACTTCCCAGCAATTCCGAATTCCTCTTCCCAAGTGTTCTATCGTTTTTCGAATTCGGAGTTCGTTACAACTTTGGAAGCTCGATCGATCGGGAATAGCTGCTTTAGGCGCGCCTGACGATGTTGAGCCGACGGCCCCGAAAGGGGCCGTCTTTTTTTTGCTGCCACGGCGTGTGGATCGAGACGCTATCAGGCATCCACAGAGATGAAGCAGGGAGCCGCGAGCCGTACGCTGAGAGCTTACCTAAGCTGTCCCGCTCTTGGCTTACCGCCGGAGGCTCCCGGCTTCAGTTATGTGGAGGTTTTCTCCCATCGCGATCGCTACGTCGGAAGTGTGAGACGAAGAGGTTTCCCTTCACGATCCACCGCAGCGGCCAATCAGCCGACTTGGTGATACCGATTCGCGTCGTGACCTCGACTATGTCGTCCGCGAGAGGCTCGCCCTCGCGGATGAGGAGTGGTTTGCGGTGAAGGACTTTCCCGCTGGAGGAGCCAGTGATGCCGAGCGCGGTGCACAGCTTTCCCGGACCGTTGGTCAGATCGACTTCATTCCTGATGCGGGGACGCCGTTTGTGCATGAGGGAGATACCGTCGAGCGGCTCGAGAGCGCGGACCAGAACCGCGCTCGGCAATCCCTCCGCCCGCGTCACGGCGTTGAAGCACCAGTACATCCCGTATATGAAATAGACGTACGACGTACCGGGTGGGCCGTAAAGCGCCTCGGTGCGAGCGGTCCGTCCCGCTGCTGCGTGGCAGGCCAGATCATGCTCGCCGAGGTAGGCTTCCGTCTCGACGATGATGCCGCTGGCGCGTCCTTCATCGGTGTCGCACTCGAGGACGGTGCCAAGCATCTCACGCGCGACGATCTCCGTTTCGCGCTCGTAAAAGCTGCGCGGCAAGGCGTGACCGCGGTGAAACTGGGAGCGTGGCCTCGAGCCCAGAAGACTCGATTCCGAATCTGCGGGGCTCGAGGTCTCTTGCCTGCCCATGCTACTCGCTAACAGTCTTGCTACGGCTCTTGCGGGGAGCGCGGCGCGGCTTGTCTCCATCGGTTGATGCAGACGCTGCCTTGCGCGGACGGCGCGGCTTCGCGTCCTGACCGCCACGCTTTCTCGCGCTCTTTGCCTTGGGCTCTGGCTCGTGCAGCGCGTCTTCACCCGTCAATGGGAGATCGGGAACCGATTCCGTGAAGACCGGTGCGGGAGCGGGACGAGATGTCTCGACAACCCCCACCGAGAGAAGATTTGCCGGTGGCGTGCCCACTCGGGCGCCGATCGGTCCTCTTCCGCGACCACGACCAGGCGCGCTGCGCGCACCCATTCCGGTCGGCATCGATGGCGCCGACGGAGCGGTAACCTTTGGCGGCTCCGCCGCGGCGAGCTGCTCGCTGACCGGTGTCTCGGCAGCTGCTGGCGCAACTTCGTAGTCTGCGCCGCGACGACGCAGATCGATGAGATTCGCGTCGTGCGCGTCCTGAAGGATCCGCAGGAAATTCCGTTCGTTGAGACTTTCGCTGTCTCGTCCGAGAATCTCTCGCGCCGCAGTCCTCACCTGGCTTGCGCGCGCTGGACCGCTCTCCTGAACCGCGCGACGGACGAGATTGAAGGCGTCCTCGCGCGTGAGGCGTAAGCCGCTCGTTCCAATTACATCCCCGTTCGTCGCCGGAGCGCCGGCAACGGTGGTATCGGCCGGAACATCAACGGTAGAAATCGTCTGCGCTTCGGCAGCCCCGGCCGAATGCGCGGCGGCTGGACGCTGTCCGCGTCCATCCCGATCGCGATCACGACCTCTGCCACCTCTGCGACTCCGTCGTGGTCGATCGCTGGTCTCGACTTCGCCTGTGCCGGGCGTTGCGATTCTGGCGACCGCGGACACGGTGGCCGGCTCGCTGGATGCAGGAGCGCCCGCGGCACGAGGTGGCCCGACCTCGAATTGTCCGTTCTCGAGCTTGGTGAGCGAGAGAAGTCCGCGCTGTGCGGCTTCGGAAACGAATCGCGAGAACTTGGACATCCCGAGATTCTTTTCATCGAACGAGCTGTCGATCTGCTGCATCACCTGCTTGAGCCGGTCGGCGCGCATTACGTCGCCGTTGCGCTTCATGCGGCTGATCGATTCGGTGACGAGATCCCACGGATCGCGCTTGACGACTTCTTCCTCACCGGTTTTCACCAGTCCCGCGAGGGCATTGTAGCTGTAGTACTCGTCACAATTCTGGACGAGCAGATCGCTCGAGGACTCACGAATTCCCACGCCAATGACGTACTTGCCGTATTCCTTCAGCTTGATGACGAGGCTGGAAAAATCGGAGTCGCCGGAAAGGAGAATGAAGATTCCGATCTCGGGGCGTGTGAATACCAGCTCCATCGCATCGATCGCGAGGCGGATGTCTGTCGCGTTTTTCTTGGCCGACCCGTAGGCGGTGGCGAAGATCAGATCGATGGAGGATTCGGTGAGGGGAACGACGTACTGCGGATATCGCCGCCAATCGGCATAAGCGCGCTGTACCGCGACCTTTCCCTTCACGATATCGGAAGAAAGAAGGTTTTTGAGCTCCGTCTGAAGATCGGAGCGGATGCCGAGGGTAACGTTGTCGAAGTCGATCAGCAGACAAGCGTTGGGTGCGTGGTGCGGGCCGGCTAATACGGCCTGGGACATTGCCTGCGGCCCGCGATGGATCGGGGCGACATGCCGGTGCGCGCTATTATGAACTGGCGCGGACCGATGGGGTCGTGGAGTCATGAATTGTTGGATTACGTGTGCGCGGCTGCGTACCGGCGAAATTTTCTGGGCGGGTGCACGCCTATGTTGACCCTGCGACAGTCGCCGCAGGCGGTGCGTCTTCAGGTCGGTGCGAGCGCGTCAACCATGCTGGTTGACCGGTCGCCAGATCCTCGAAGTCGCGCCGTACAGGTATAATTTATACTCGAATCCCCATGAATCAACTGCGATTCCGTTCGCGCCTGGTACTGATCCTCTCTTT
>JAXDME010000163.1:0-2773 GCA_034666285.1 Gemmatimonadaceae bacterium
ACGCAGGAGTCGGAGGAAGACGTCGCGAAGTTCCGCGCCTGGCTCGACGGACTCACAGGCGAGTGAGAATCGCCGTCATCAATGGCCCGAATCTCAATCTGCTCGGCACTCGCGAGCCGGCGCTGTATGGAACGGAGACTCTCGCCGACATCGAGTCGGGCCTCTTGAAGGTCGCGAAGGAGCTCGGCGTCGAGCTCACATTCTCACAACACAATGGGGAAGGGGACATCGTGGATGCTGTTCACGCCTTGCGCGGACGTGCGGACGGTGCGCTCGTCAACGCCGGAGCGTACAGCCACACCAGCCTCGCCATTCGTGATGCCCTCGCCGGAGTGAAGATTCCGTTCGTCGAAGTCCACCTGACCAACATCTACGCGCGCGAGCTGGAGCGTCGTCGCTCCGCACTTGCTGACGCTGCGCTCGCCGTGATCTGCGGGTTCGGCGCCTACGGTTACGAGCTCGCGCTGCGCGGGCTGGTGAAAGCGCTTCCGGTGCCTGCGGGTGACTGATCGCCGTCCGGCGCGAATCGCCGCTTTGCGCGAGTCGCTCACCCAGGCGCACATCGACGGACTCGTGCTCACGAGTCTGCCGAACGTGCGCTATCTCACTGGCTTCTCGGGCTCAAGCGCGCTCGTGCTGGTGACCCAGCGCGATCTGCATCTCATCACGGATTTCCGATACGACACTCAGGTTCGCGACGAAGTCGGAGACACCGCGACGGTCCGCATCGAGCAGCAAAGCCTCTGGTCGGGACTCTGGGTTCTGGCCGCATCGCTCAGCGGGCTCGAGGTCCTCGGATTCGAATCCGCCCACCTGCTGCACCGCGATTTCCAACGCCTTCTCACCGACGGTACTCGCTGGCAATGGCGCCCGCAGGTGAGCCTCGTAGAAGCACTGCGTGAGTCAAAGGACGCGGGGGAAGTAGCGCTCATTCGCCGAGCCGGAGAGATGGCGATTTCTGCTCTCAGGAAAACTCTCGAGGAAGTTAGACCGGGACTCAGCGAGCTGAATGTCGCGGGCATTCTGGAGAAGGCGCTCCGCGATGAAGGCAGCGAGGATTTCCCGTTTGCGACGATCGTGGCGTCCGGCCCGCGCGCGGCGCTTCCACACGCGCGCGCATCATCGCGTGTGATGGAGCGCGGCGACTTGTTGCTGCTGGACTTCGGCGCGCAGTACTGCGGTTACTGTTCGGACGTCACCCGCACCGTTGTGATCGGCAAGGCAACCAACGAGCAGCGCGACATCTACGAGATCGTGCGGCACGCCAACGCCGTCGCTTCCAGGTCGGTGCGCGCCGGTATGAAGGGGCAGGATGCCGATGGTCTCGCTCGTCGCTACATTGAGGACCGTGGCTATGGCGACGCATTTGGACACAGCCTGGGCCACGGACTGGGACTGGAGGTGCACGAAGCTCCTCGTCTGGCCAAGACCGTCGAGACGCCGCTCGGCGAAGGCGCGGTTGTGACGATAGAGCCGGGAATTTACCGTCCGGGTTGGGGAGGAGTCCGTATAGAGGACGACGTGCATCTCTCCCCAAGCGGGCCCGAGATACTCACGGATTTCACTCGAGAGCTGCTCGAAGTTGCCTGAGCGGCGCTCTCCTGCCGGACCCATCAGACTCGAAATGACGACAATGATCGACCTCCGCTACGTGAAAAAGCTGGTGGAAATGCTGGACGAGTCGAGCGTGGATTCGATCGAGATATCCTCTGACAAGGGGATGAAGATCAGAATCTCGAAGACGCCTCAACAGCGTGGCGCGGTGCAGATGGCGCCTCAAATGGCGATGCCGGCTCTGCTGCCGCCGGCTGCTCCCGCCCCGGCGCCCGAAGCAAGTACCGGAGTGGACGTTCCGAGACTCGAGTCAGCGAAGTCGAAGTATCTCGAAGTGAAGTCGCCGATGGTCGGCACGTACTACGGCGCACCCGAACCAGGCGCGAAGCCTTATCTCGCCGTGGGCGACAGAATCAGCAAAGGACAGATCGTCTGCATCATAGAGGCGATGAAAATCATGAACGAGATCGAGTCCGAGTTCGACGGAGTCGTGAAAGAGATTCTCGCGCAGAACGCGCATCCGGTCGAATACGGGCAGGTCCTCCTCCGCATAGATCCCAATGCCTGATGAACTTGATCCGATAAACAAGCGCGAAGCCTCGGGCAGCAAGGCCCCGGCCAAAGGGCCACCACCCGGAAGCGGCCCAGCCCCCGTTCCTCCTCGTGGCGCCGGTGGATTCGACTACAAATCGATTCTGCAGAACATGATTCAGCAGGGCGCATCCGACGTGCACCTCAAGGTCGGGCGTCCGCCAACACTGCGCGTCGACGGCCACATGGTCTCGCTCGATATGCCGGCGCTGACGCAGGAAGATCTGCGCAGCCTTGCCGAGCAGATCATGGCGCCCAAGAATATCAAGGAGTTCTCGGAGCAGAAGGAATCCGATTTCGCGCTAGCCGTGCCGGGCATTGGACGCTTCCGCGTCAATGCCTACCAGCAGCGCGGAACCATCGCCTACGCGATGCGAACGGTGCCATTCCAAGCGAAGACGGTGGCCGAGCTGAATCTGCCGGAGGTGTGCGAGCGCATCGCGCTGATGCCGCGCGGCTTGATCCTCGTGACGGGAATTACCGGATCCGGAAAGTCGACCGCGCTGGCGTCGATGCTTCACTACATCAATCAGAACCGGCACGCCAACATCATCACGATCGAAGATCCGATCGAGTTCCTCCACCGCGACATCAAGAGCAGCATCAACCAGCGCGAAGTGGGAACCGA
>JAXDME010000164.1:0-8520 GCA_034666285.1 Gemmatimonadaceae bacterium
CAAAGCGCCGAAAGAATTCCAGTTCGTGGACGGCGGGCGCACCTTCTTCTGTTCGGTAGAAGTGCCGCGCCAGGCCGGTATGCAGCCATGGTGGTGGTTCCGCCTGGACACCAGCGAAAGCACACGCTACGCGCCCTTCGAAGCGGCGGCGACCGACACTCAGCAGTCGGTTCAGGCTCGAATCATCGAGTACTACGCCGCGCTACTTGCAACCGAGGCGCGTCCGGCCTACCAGAGGCCAGCGTGGCAGAAGCCGAAGCCTGCTGCTCCCACCCCCGAGGTCGTTCCAACGACGTAGTCGGCTGAGATCCGGGCACCACTCCGGATCTCTGTCACCTCGGGATTCAGGAAGGCGGAGTCTTCCTGCGCACGACCCCTTCGCCTCTCAGCTGCTCTCGCGTCATTTTCAAGACGAGCGCTTCGAATTCCGCGCTCGACATCCCGGCGCAGCTAGGCTTTAAACGGTGCAACAGATCCTCGCGCACTAAATCCTCTCTGCTCTTCTCACTCTTAAGAGAACGAGCAAGCGTGGTGAAGTTCGTCTCGCCGTCGGGCACTCGCGTGGGCTTTCTCGAAAACAGCATTTGCCTCACATAGCCGCGGAGGCACCGAGGCAACAAAGGGGTAGGAGCGTGTGATAGTTGCGCCGGTTCGCATGTTCGCGACGCGAGAGCTGTTAGACAGCAAGCTTGCAGCCAACAGCCTCAGCCGCGACTCGCCTGTTTGCGAAAAGCATCGCAATTGTACGGTAAACGCGTTAGCTTTAAAGTACAGGCTCAACCTGATTATGTGCGGGAGTTTCACACCAGCCCCCACCTCAGATCTGCTTCGAATTCGAGGCAGCATCCCGGCGCTACTGGCGACGCCTTTTCCTCCGCCAAGGCGCTCATGAAAGACTCCCCAATTCCAATCGCAGGGCTACCCGGCGATTTCGTCTCGCAGGACGACGAAGACCTCTTTTCGTTCATAAACACGCTCCGCCTCTCCGTAAAGGCCAAAGTTGCGGAAGAGCAGCAGCATGGGTTATCGCTCGCTGAAATCGTCGTTCACGTACGTGAAATGGTGCGCGTTGCCGAGCAGGACGCTCTGCGGTCAAAGCCTTTTCCATCACACGCGTACCGAGCCATATCGAGGCAGGCAGTGGCCTGGTGCGTCGAATCCTACCAGCCGTTGTCCGTAAATGTCAGCAACGCCCTTCTGACCCCCACCGGATCACAGGGTCCCATACTGCCGGCTCTACTCCCCAATAGACCTTCGGCGAGCCGCGGTCCAGCCCAGTCCCCAAACAGTCGAGACGTGCCATGAACAATTACAAGGGAATCTCAGCAGACGACAAGCATAAGATCATTGCTGCTCTCAAAGCTCGCGGCGCGGGAAGCTGCCCGCGTTGCCGTGACAGCCAATGGACGGTTAGCGAGTACGCGCGGATCGAAGTTCAGGCCACGATGGAGCGCCACACGGCCGAAGGAACCACCATCCCCGCCATCATGATCGTCTGCGAGAACTGCGGATTCATCGCTCAACATGCGCTCCAGCCCCTTGGCGTATGGCCGCACACCGAGGCTGACGTCGCTCAGTCGACATCCGCTCGCACGAAAGTGTCGAGAACCTAGGAACCAGATGACGACAGCACATCGGCCTTCCGATCGTCGCACACCCAGTGCGACCGGCTCGATAATCAGCGCGGGACACTCGGATGCTCTGCTGACCACAGGAGCTTTGCAGAGCGCGATCTTCAATAGCGCCAACTTCTCGAGCATCGCCACTGACGCAAAAGGTGTCATTCAGATCTTCAACGTTGGCGCCGAGCGAATGTTGGGGTACGCCGCAGCCGAAGTGGTCAACAAGATCACCCCTGCCGACATATCTGATCCCCAAGAAGTGATCGTGCGCGCCAAAGCGTTGAGTGTCGAGCTCGGAACTCCGATCGCGCCAGGGTTCGAAGCTCTGGTCTTCAAAGCTTCGCGCGGAATCGAAGACATTTACGAGCTCACATACATCCGCAAGGATCGGAGCCGCTTTCCAGCCGTTGTATCGGTGACCGCGCTTCGCGACGCACAGGGCGGAATCATCGGTTACCTGCTGATCGGCACTGACAACACCGCGCGCAAGCAGGCGGAAGAGGCGCTCATCAAAGCCGGAGCGCTGCAGAGCGCAATCTTCAACAGCGCCAACTTCTCCAGCATTGCTACGGACGCCAAGGGCGTCATCCAGATCTTCAACGTCGGTGCCGAGCGAATGCTTGGTTATACGGCCGCTGAGGTGATGAACAAGATCACGCCCGCCGACATTTCGGATCCACAGGAAGTCATTGCTCGCGCTACAGCACTCAGCGTCGAGCTGGGAACTCCGATTACTCCCGGCTTCGAGGCGCTGGTTTTCAAAGCTTCACGCGGAATCGAGGACATTTACGAGCTGACCTACATCCGCAAGGATGGAAGCAGGTTCGCTGCCGTTGTCTCGGTTACGGCGCTACGTGATGACAACGGGACGATCATCGGCTACCTGCTGATCGGCACAGACAACACGGCGCGCAAGGAGGCCGAAGATGCCTTGCTCAAGGCGGGTGCCTTGCAGAGCGCGATCTTCAGCAGCGCCAATTTCTCGAGCATTGCTACGGACGCCAAGGGCGTCATCCAGATCTTCAACGTCGGTGCCGAGCGAATGCTCGGCTATACGGCTGCTGAGGTGATGAACAAGATCACACCCGCGGACATCTCTGATCCACAGGAAGTCATTGCGCGTGCGAAAGCACTGAGTGTCGAGCTCAGGACCCAAATTACGCCCGGGTTCGAAGCATTGGTCTTTAAAGCCTCGCGCGGCATCGAGGACATTTACGAGCTGACCTACATCCGCAAGGATGGAAGCCGGTTCCCGGCCGTCGTATCGGTGACGGCGCTGCGCGACGCGCAGGACGCTATCATCGGGTACCTGTTGATCGGCACGGACAACACCGCGCGCAAGCAGATCGAGGAAGAGCGCATGAAGCTCGACCAGCGCCTGCGCGATCAGCACTTCTACAACCGCTCGCTCCTCGAGTCGAACATCGATGCGCTTATGACGACGGATCCACGCGGCATCATTACCGACGTCAACAAGCAGATGGAAGGGCTGACAGGGTGCACGCGTGATGAGCTGATCGGTGCTCCGTTCAAGAACTACTTCACCGAGCCGAGCCGCGCCGAAGCCGGGATCAATCAGGTGTTGAGCGAGGGCAAGGTCACCAACTACGAGCTCACCGCCCGCGCGAGAAACGGAACGCTGACCGTCGTGTCGTACAACGCGACGACTTTCCACGACCGCGACAGAGTCCTTCAAGGCGTATTCGCTTCAGCCCGCGATGTCACTGAGCTGAAGCTGTTCGAGCAGCGACTCCAGGAAAAAAACCGCGAGCTGGAAGAGGCGAGCCGGATGAAGTCCGAATTTCTCGCCAATATGTCGCACGAGCTGAGGACGCCTCTGAACGCCATCATCGGCTTCTCGGAAGTTCTCGTCGACGGCCTCCTCGGCGAAATGACCGATCAACAGCGTGGGTTCATCGGCGACATTTTCAGCAGTGGCAAGCACCTCCTCTCGCTGATCAATGACATCCTCGATCTCTCCAAGGTCGAGGCTGGCAAGATGACGCTCGATCTCGAGCCCGTTCAGGTTTCTGGCTTGTTCGCGAACAGCCTGTCCATCATCAGGGAAAAGGCCGCGGCTCGCAACATCCAGCTGACCATGGATGCACCGGACGAGCTCGGCACAATCCGCAGCGATGCGCGAAAGGTCAAGCAGATCGTGTACAACCTGCTTTCGAATGCGGTCAAGTTCACCAGCGAGCGCGGCGAAGTGGCTCTAAATGCGAGTCGTGTCCCGAGGTCGGATGTCGGCCAGCTTTCCGAGTCCTCGATGGGCCGAACGTTTCCCTTGGTCGATCAGGAGTTCGAGGAGTTTCTCAAGATCACCGTCACCGACACGGGAATGGGCATCTCGCCCGACGGCCTTGAGCGCCTGTACAAACCATTCAGTCAGATCGACAGCGGCCTGTCTCGAAAGTTCGAGGGCACTGGTCTCGGCTTGGCGATGGTAAAGCTTCTTGCGGAATTGCACGGTGGCGCCGTGGCAGTCGAGAGTGAAGTCGGCAAGGGTTCCCGCTTTACCGTCTGGCTGCCTTTCCGCCCAGCAGAGGTCGTAATGCACACACCGACCAGGCCGGTTGCCGCCATATCCATGGAGTCCGTGCCCGGATCCCTTACGGCGCTGGTTGTGGAAGACGATTACAAGTCGGCCGATCTCATTCGCGTGCAGTTGGAAGCGGAAGGTTTCAAGGTGCTCCATGCCGCATCGGCGGAGGCTGCGCTCGTGATTGCGGTGAAGCAGCCGTTGGCGCTGATCACGCTTGACATCAGACTTCCCAATATGGACGGCTGGGAATTCATGGCCGAGATGAAGAAGACACCGGCCCTCAAGAACATTCCGGTCATGATCATCTCGATCGTAGCTGATCACGCCAAGGGCTTTGCGCTTGGCGCCGCGGGCGTCATGCAAAAGCCGATTTCCCGCCAGGAGTTGTACGAAGCGCTCGTTGGACTCGGGCTGTTCCCACTCGCCGATGGGAAGGCACTCAAGGTCCTCGTAGTGGATGACGACCCGAAGGCCGTCGAGCTTATCGCTGTCCGCATTTTGGGTCTGGCCAGCACGGTGTTGCGTGCCTATGGCGGCCGCGAGGCGATCGATGTCGCGCGGCGTGAGCTCCCGGATTTGATAGTGCTCGACCTCATGATGCCCGAAGTCAATGGCTTCGATGTGGTCTCGGCGCTGATCCAGGATCGGGACACAGCCGCCATTCCCGTAATTGTGGTAACGGCCAAGCACATCACCCTCGAAGATCGCGGCAAGCTCAATGGTTACGTGACCGCAATCATGGAGAAAGCCGATTTTGACCGCGACCGGTTCATAACCGAAGTCAGGCGGGCAATGGCCGGTCGGTACATGGTGACAGGAAATGGCTAAGGTGCTGATTATCGAGGATAACGCGGCCAACATGACCCTCGCGACATTCTTGTTGCAGTCGGCCGGGCATTCGGTGCTTAGCGCGACGGACGCGGAAACCGGTCTGACGTTGGCTCGGGGACAGCAACCCGACCTGGTTCTAATGGATATTCAGCTTCCAGGTATGGACGGACTCGAGGCGACGGCACTACTAAAGGGCGAGGCGCTGACGCGCGACATTCCTGTTATTGCCCTGACCGCTCTGGCCATGAAAGGAGACGAGGAGCGCATACGCGCCGCCGGATGCGATGGTTACATCGCCAAGCCCCTCGCATACAAGGACTTCCTGGCCACGATCGCAACTCATCTCTTCAAGGCGACACTGTAAAATGAGGGCACCCATACAATGACGAATCCGACAACCCCGATCGCGGAGAGTCCGCCGCGAGTTCTTGTCGTCGACGATGAGCGCCGCAACGCAGAGTTGTTGAAAGTCATGCTGCTGCCGGAAGGCTATGTGCTACTGACCGCCAGTAGTGGCGAGGACGCACTCGCCATCGTCGCGGATGCGCAGCCCGATCTGATCCTGCTCGACGTCATGATGCCCGGCATGGACGGGTACCAGGTAGCAACGAGAATCAAACAGAATCCCGCCACGCACAACATCCCGGTGATCATGCTCACCGCCCTGGACGATCGGAATGCCCGGATGCTTGGGCTGAACGCTGGAGCGGAGGACTTTCTCACCAAGCCTGTAGATCGCGCGGAGCTATGCGTGCGGGTCAGAAATCTGCTGCGGCTCAAGACGTACGGAGACAAGCTGCGCGTCGCTCACGCGGCACTGGCGATCGCGCTCACAGAGGCGAGCGAAGCGCGACTGATGGCAGAACACGCCAACAATGCCAAGACACAGTTCCTGCGGGCAATGAGTCATGAGCTTCGCACTCCTTTGAACGCGATCTCGGGTTATACAGAGATCCTCGAAATGGGGATTCGCGGAACTGTTAATCCGGCGCAGGTCAAGGATCTCGGTCGAATCAAGCGGGCGTCCGCATATCTGCTCCGCCTAATCAATGACGTTCTAACCATCGCAAGGCTCGAAGGGGCGAGACCCCTTCACCTGGTTTCCATCGCAGTGGACCCCGTGCTCTCCGAAGTTGAAAGCCTATGCATCCTGCAAGCGAAGGCGAACGGGCTGGAACTGATAGTGGAAGATTGCGCACACGAGATTTTCGCCAAGGCCGATGCGGAGAGATTTCAGCAGATTCTGCTCAACCTCGTTACCAATGCAATCAAGTTCACTCCCAAAGGTGGGAGCATCGCCGTGATGGCCGACGATACCGGCGGAGTGGCGCGAGTCCGTGTGAAAGACACTGGCGTCGGCGTTCGTGCGCTCGACCTGGAACGGGTGTTCGAGCCGTTCGTTCAGATCGACAGACACTTGACGTCTGACACGCAACAGGGCGTAGGCCTCGGCTTGTCGATCAGCCGAGAGCTGGCTCGCGCGATGCAAGGCGATCTGGTTCTCGAAAGCGTCGAGGGCATCGGGTCAACGTTCACGCTGACCCTTCCGATTGCGTCGGATATCTCTGCGGCGCCATCTGGTGACGCGACGCCGCAGATCGAACAGACTGGCCGTCGAAAGGCGGGGATCGCCTCCTAGGCTCCGGGCTTCTTGGCTGTTGGGGGAAGCATGCCGTTCAGACGCATGTAGATCGCCCACTGGCTGTAGTGGTCCGCCCAATCGCCAGTGGTCAGAGTCATGATCGCCGCGCGCGACATTTTCCGACCGCCAAAAAAGGGAAGCTGCTCAGACAGATTGGTGTCCGTCAGCGGCGCGAGCGCCTGATCGCAGAACGCAAAAGTCTCCTTGAGCCGCGCGACGAGGGCAGGCTTCGCATCGTCGTGGTCGACCTTGCTGCGCGTCGGCGCTTTTACGCCGCCGATGGCGCCACACAGGTAATCATTTCCCTGGGACAGGTGAATCACTATGTCCCCGAAGCTCATTTGCGCAGGCGTCGGCTTATAACCGAATTTGTCGGCCGGAAATTCTTCGGCTGCGGCGATCAGGTTCGTCGCCTCTTGCTTGTAGTTGTCACGAAACGCGTCAGCGACGGGGTTCGCCTGCTGTGCGGTGAGAAGTCTCGGAATAACTGCGAGCGCGGCGGCGACCGCGTATTTGATTCGGATCTTCATGGGACGACTCCAGTTTGGGAGGACCTCAATTCTGCCTGCGAAGTGCAGTGATGTCCAGAAGAATCCGGGGCGCGCGACGATCCGCCTAGTTGGGCTGGGGCGCACCTGCGGTAATTGCGAGCGTCAATCGTTCGGCCTGGACTGGACTATCCGTCAGGAACACGGCGACCATGTTCGCCGAGCGTACGAAAGTAGGAGTCGCCCACCAGGCGTTCGGCTTTCCGCGCGGAGACACCGTCACGGTATCGATCCTCGCGACGTCTCGTGCCAGCGCGGCTTCGTCCGGATAGACGAACACCTCCAGGCGGGAATGGCCAAGCGTGTACGCCGTTGGAGGCACACTGAAGCCAGCTCGTCGCGGAGCTTCGCCGTCCACCCGGCGCACGACGAAACCGGACTGGGTCAGGCGCTTCTCCAGACTGCATAGCGCCCACCGCCCGGTGCGCGGGCATGCAGAGGAGGTTGCTCCAGCCGCCCCCGATTCCGCGTTCGGGGGCGTGACGGCCTGTGCGGGCAGATCGCTAACGGAAGCGGAATCCACCGACGGCGCCGAGCCCCGAGTGCAGGAGGCAAACGTGACGCAAAGGAAAAGCAGACAATGGCGGGGAATCATAGCCGAGGAAAGATGGGACTCGGCGAGTCCTTCGCAACTCTGTCATCGGAACTGATGGATGCAAAACGGGGGAGAGCTTTCGCCCTCCCCCGTCAGTATTGCGCGGCTCAGACTTAGAGCCTTCCAGCTTTAGAACATGATTCCGACGGTAACCGGAACGAATTCCATGTTGCCACCGTTGGCCGAAATGCGGTTATACCGCGCTTCGACGAATGCCTTGAAGACCGACAACGGCAGGTTGATGCCCGCGCCGGCGTTCCAGCCGAAATGATTCTCGGTGGTGCTGGCGAAGCCTGGGGCCGTTACGGTCGGCATGTAGAGTCCAGCGCCGCCGATCAGGTAAGGCGACACGCCGACACTCGGCAGGTGCCACACGACGTTACCAGTCGCGCTCATGACGTGAAGCTTGGCACCACCAGCTGCCTTCTCGCTGAACGCGTTGTACGCGCCGTCGACCCGAAGACCAACCGGGATGAAGGGAAGGTTGATGCCCATTGCGACCGTACCGTTGTATCCGGTCTTGGTGGTGTTGGACAGGTCGCTCATCGGGAGCGTGCCACCGCCAGCGATACCGAGCTGGAAGGGCTTGACGAGGCCGAGCTGCGCTTGCGAAACGCGCGGCGCGACTACGAGTGCGATCGCTGCGATCGCGAGGTACAGTGAACGCTTCAAAGCTTCTCCTTGTTCGAGAGTGCACCCGCGTTCGAGCCGGAAGCGGTCTCGTTGGGCGCGATTCG
>JAXDME010000165.1:0-17678 GCA_034666285.1 Gemmatimonadaceae bacterium
GTCGACAAGATGCGCGATGCAAATTGCCTCAAGGAGACTCCCAAGCCGGAGCAGGATGCAGAGAGCTTCATTCGTCGTAGTGCGAATGCCGGGCTTTTGCGCATCCTAAGGTGAGCCCGCAGAACTCACAGGCGGCGCTCACCGCTCTGAACGGGGTCCGCCCCGTTCTCACGCACTTCGAGACTTCGCGCAACGCCGAGGATCTCGCGGCGGACATCATCGATCTCTGGACCGGCACCGAAACGTCTCTTCAGTCGCTCGTCGGTAATTCGTCACTCACCGGCCAACAGCTGGTCCGCGCCGCCAGGCAGGCAGAGCTGATCACGCTCGACCAGGCACATTCTCTTCTCGAGTTTCTTGCGGCGCGCGACCGCGCGAATCGCACCAGCTATAAGCCGACACAGGCGGATGGCGACGCCGCACTCGAAGGTTTCAGAGCGCTGGAGTCGGCCCTTACGGGCAAGGCACCCGTAACGCGCGCGACGCCGTCGAGTCCGCTCCAGGCCGTGTACACCCCGCGCGGGTCGCAACAGCAGCGTCAGTCACCTGTTCCGCAGCCGCCACCGTCGCCATATGCGCCGCCTTCCGCTGGTGGGGGCTACAGACAGCCTTCGGCCTACACCACCGGACGAAAAATGTCCGGCCCTCCGACAATCGAGCAGCCACCGCCGGGTTCCTTTACACCGCCAAGCGGAAGCGGCCCCGTGAGCAGCGGCGGTGTTGGTCGGAGCAACGTCGAGCACGCCCTCGCCGCGGCACAGTCGCGGAGTCGCATGCCGAAGTTGTCGATGCCGATCCTGATCGGTGCAGGTGTGTTGCTCGTTATCATCGTCGGCATCTGGTACGCGTTCAGAGGCGGTGGCTCGGGCGGCGACTCGATGACCGCAGGGATCGCCGCTTATACGACAGGACAGCGCGAGAAGGCGCGCGGGGAATTCGCCAAGGCGGCAAAGGACAACCCGAACGCGGCCAGACCGCACGTATACCTTGCGCGGATCTCGCGCGATGAAGGAGATCTCGCCTCCGCACGTGCGCAGCTCGATACGGCGCTCCGCCTCGAGCCGAAAAACGAGCTCGCGCTGCGCGAGATGGGACTCGTGCTCTTCTCGACCAAGCAATACGATCTCGCGCGCAGATTCTTTGTGCGCGCCGTTCAGGCTGATCCGCAGGATCGATCGGCGCAGGGGTACCTCGGCTGCGCCTTGATGCGACTCGGTCGGTCTCAGGAAGGCGGCAATTTCATCAGTAAGGCCGGTAACGGTTCCTGGCAGTCGTGTCTGCAACCTGTCACCTCGACCGCGCCCCCGCCCTTGTGATCGAATTCAGGAACGTCGGGAAGACCTACAGATCACTCCTCGGCAACTCGGTAACAGCGGTCGAGGAGTTTTCGTTACAGGTACTCGAAGGCGAGATTCTCGGCATCGCCGGCCCGAACGGAGCGGGGAAGAGCACTCTCATCGCGATGATGCTTGGCTATCTCCGGCCGACCAAGGGGACAGTCGAGATCAATGGCCTTCCGCCGCGCACCTACATCGAACGCAACGGCATCGGCTATCTCTCGGAGCTCGTCTCCATCCACCCGAAGTGGCGCGCCGATACGGCACTCGTCCGGTTCGCGACGCTTGCGGGAATCTCCGACCAGGAGATTCCCCACCGGGTAAACGAGATGATAGAGAAGCTCGGCCTCGCCGAGCATCGCGAGAAGAAAGTGAAAGCGCTATCCAAGGGAAATCTTCAGCGACTCGGGCTCGCGCAGGCGCTGCTGCGGGACGACCAGATTCTTGTCCTCGACGAACCGACTCACGGGCTCGACCCGGTTTGGACTCAGAGATTCCGCGACATCGTCGAAGAGCTGCGGCGGCCTGATCGAACGATTCTCATCGCCTCGCACAACCTCGATGAGCTTCAGCGATTGGCAGACCGTGTCGCGATCATAGATCACGGCCGGCTGCAGCGCGTCGTCAGTACAGGTTATGAAGAAAATGCACCGACAGCGACGCGTTTCCGCCTGACGCTCGCCGCCGGATTTGACCGAATCCGCGAATCGTTTCCGCTGGCGGAAAGTGCGGGTAAAGGCGAGTACGACGTGACGGTGCGAAGCATTCAGGAGCTGAACGCAGCGCTAGCTGATCTCATCAGCAGAGGAGCGCTCGTCGCCAGCGTAGTCCCCGAGCGGTCGGTGCTCGAGCAGCAATTCAGGGAAGCAGTGGGTGAGACACAATGAACCCCGGGCGGCTCGGCAAATATTCACTCTGGCAGTTCCGAGATTTCGCCATTGATCGCGGCATCGCGATTCTGATAGTTGGCTTTCTCTGGGGTTACGCGCTAATTGCTCCATTCCGTTCAGCAAGGGGGCCGCAACTCCAGCTGAATAGTTCTTCGCCGATATGGCCGCTTCTGATCACTGTCACGTCCTCGATCGTGTCGGTATCTGTGCTCATCGCGGTGAACGGGATCGTGTCGACGGACCGGAAACTGGGCTACTACCGGTTTCTTTTCTCGAAACCTGTGAGCGTTGTCGCGTATTACGCGCAGCTCTACGTCGTCCACATGGTGGGCGTCTTTGCCGCCATGGTCGTTCTGTCGGGGATTCTGCGCACCATAGCGCCGGATTTCAGCATGGTGAATTATCTCCTCTATACTGCGCTCATTTTCGTGGCGATGGGCGGAATCGGCTTTTTTCTCTCGGTGGCGACGCGTTTCGACTGGGTCACTCTCGCCGGAGTTTGGCTCGGGTCGCGGGCCCTGCGTGACTTCTACGGAGCGAAGCCGGGACTGCCGGGAAAACTGGTTCAGGTTCTCCCTCCCGTGCACAAGCTCGACGCTGTGGCGAACGGCCTCATCACGAATGGCAGCGCACCCACCAGCGATGTGCTCTGGCTCCTCGGCTACGGCGCGCTTTTTCTTGCCATCGGACTTATCCTCCTTCGACAGGCATCCCTCGCGGACTAGCGAGACCGATCACCTACCATCTCGCCGCGGTAATGATTCCGAACTGCTTTCATAGAACTGTGCTTCCGAACGGTTTGACCGTTATCGTGCAGGAGGACCGTTCGGCGCCGGTCGTCGCGATCGTGACGTATGTGAAGGCCGGATACTTCGACGAGACCGACGACGAACAGGGGATCGCCCATGCCCTCGAGCACATGTTCTTCAAGGGAACCGGGAAACGCGGCGTAGGCGACATCGCCAAGCAGACAAAGGCGAGCGGCGGATTCCTCAATGCGCACACCATCTACGATCACACCACCTACTACACGGTGCTGCCGTCTTCGGGCTTTGCGCAGGGGCTCGACATCCAGTCCGATGCGTACGCGAACTCGCTGATCGACTCCGGTGAGCTCGCGAAGGAAATGGAAGTCATCATCCAGGAAGCAAAGAGGAAATCGGACAGTCCCTCCGCGGTCGCGACCGAGACGCTGTACGAGCTCTTACACGATGCGCACCGAATGCGGCGCTGGCGCATCGGTCGGGAGGCCGGGCTTCGCGCGTTCACGCATGACAAGATGAATGCGTTTTACCGCAACTTCTATCGCCCCTCGAACACGATCCTCAGCATTTCCGGGGACGTCGATTCCGCCGAAGCACTTCGTCGCGTCACTGACCTGTACGGGAGTCTCGAGGCGGCGGCCCCGGTGCGTACCCCCGGGCCGCGCGAGCCGGAACACGAAGGCTTCCGCTACCGCGAGCTCGCCGGTGACATCGCGCAGACGCAGCTGGTGTTTGGATGGAGAACGCCCGGTGCGCTTCATCCCGATACGCCTGTTCTGGACTTTGCGGCGGCGATTCTCGCCACCGGACGCGCGTCCCGATTTTACCGCTCCGTACGCGAAAAGAAGCTCGCATCGTCGGTCAGCGCATACGACTACACGCCAGAGGAGCTCGGTGTGTTCGTCGTTCACGCGGAGACCGAGCCGGAGAAGACGGCGGAGGCAGCGGGAGTGATCTGGGATCAGCTGCACCAGCTTCGTGTCGGTGCACTCGAGGATCACGAGCTGGAGCGCGTTCGCCGCATTTTCGAAGCACGGTGGGCCAGACGATTGGAGACGGCCGAGAGCCGCGCCAACTATCTGGCGGAGTGGGAAGCTCTGGGCGGTTGGCGTCTTGGAGACGAATACTTCAAGCGCTTCATGTCCGCATCCGCGGATGATGTGCAGCGAGTCGCGCGCAAATATCTCTCGGAGGAGAGAGCGGCCGCGCTCATCTACCGTCCGGAGACCACGCCAATCGTTGCTCAGAATGCGGCAGACATGCAGCATCTGCTCGGCGAGGGTCGATCCGAGCGCCTCGAGTCGATCCCCCGGCGCGTTGTACCACCAACACACGAGAAGAAGGGAGCCGAGTTCGAGAATGAAGAGGTCGGAGTTTCGATTTTCCGAACTCCAGAGGGAATTCCTGTTCTCCTTAAAAGGAAAGTCGGAACGCCGATCGCCAGCATCGGGATCTACATCGTGGGTGGCGCCGTGGAAGAGGACCAGAATCAGGCGGGGCTCACGCTCCTCACCGCGCTCACGATGCTCAAAGGCACAACGACGCGCAGCGCCGCTCAGATCGCGGAAGATGCCGAGATGCTCGGTGGGACAATCTCGGCCAGCGCTAACAGTGACAGCTTCGGCTGGTCGTTCTCCGTGCCCAACGCGCGACTGCCCGAAGCGCTCGAGCTGCTCGGCGACGTGATTCAGCGGCCGACGATTCCGGAAGATGCATTTGAGACCGAGCGAGCTGTCGCTCTCTCCAACGTCGCCATGCTGCGCGACGACATGTACCGGTATCCCGCGCGCTTGGCGAGCTCGGTCGCGTTCGGCAGCCATCCGTACGGCCGACCAGTGATGGGAACCGAGGAATCGCTGCGTGCGATTTCCGCGGACCAGGCGCGGGACTGGCATCGGTCGCGTGTTCTCGAGTCAGCCGCGGTGATTGGAATCGTTGCCGACGTCGAAGTGAAGGAGGCGGCGGATCTCGTCGCGCGGCAGTTCGGCGTCCTGGAGCCGAAGAAGAGTCCCAAGATCGCCAAACCACGTTGGCCCAAGAGCGTGAAGATCGCCGCGGAATCGCGAGACAAGTCGCAGACGGCGATTGCTTTGGCGTTTCCGGCGCCCTCACGCACGGACGACGACCGGTTCGCGGCATCGTTGATCGGAACTGTCGCCAGCGGATTGGGCGGTCGTTTTTTCGAGGAGCTCCGCGACCGGCAATCGCTCGCCTATACCGTACATGCCGGTTTGAGCGAGAAGAGATTGGCGGGAGTTTTCCTTTCCTACATAGCCACTTCCCCAGAAAAAGAAGAGATCGCCCGGAGTGGGTTGCTGGCCGAGTTCGCCAAGCTCCGCGAAGAGCCTGTCGGTGAAGACGAGTTGTCGCGGGCCCGGCAGTACACGATTGGAACCCACGCCATCTCCCAGGAGCTTGGAGCTGCGGTCCTCGCGGAAATGCTGGACGCGTGGATGTTCGGCGCCGGGTTACACGAGATCACGGAGCACGACGCGAGAGTTCGATCGGTCACCGCGGAGGAGATGCGCGACGTTGCGCGTCGCTACTTCGATCCGGCTCGACGGGTCGAGGGAATCGTGCGCGGAGTTGGTCGAACCGTCTAGAAACTACTGCGCGCTGGACTGCAGTCCTTTCTCAGCGCGCAGGATCGCCGCGGTGGCGGGACGCAGTCTACCGCCGGGGGCGCGCAATCCTCTCACGGTGTAGTAGTCGCCGGCCTCATACACGACGAGTCCCTTGATCGGTGTCTCAGCGGTCGCCCATGCGAGAACGCCCCAGATCGCACGTTCCTGGTTTTGCTCGCCGTGCACGAGCGGATAACCGCCCGCCGCGAACACCCAGTGCTCCTTAGGGTTGGGATAGAGTCGCATCCAGCGCTGCGCCACTCTCATGTGAGTATCGAGCGACCTGGCGCCGTCAAATCCCGCTAGCAGCGAGAATCCAATTACATCGATGGGTGATCCACGCTGCGCAGCCCAGGCGTAGAGCGTGCTGTCTCTAGTCCCGTAACTGCTGATCGGCACTGCGACCTTGATGCGTGGATAGATGTAGTGCGCCACTCGCGCCGCTCGCGTGAAATAGTCGATCCAGTACTGCGGGGCCTGGTCCCCGAGAACCCGGGATCCCTCCTCGAGCGGATCGACGGCCGGAATGAGGTAGTCGGGCTTGAGCCGTCTCGCGATCCTGTCGATGTCCTTGAGGCGGGCGGTGGTATAACCATCGCGCGACTGCCTTATGTCCTTGTCGCCGTTTTTGGGGTAGCCGAGCGCGACGATGATGAGCGTGCTGTCCGCGCGAGCTTCTTCGATCGAGCGGGCCAGGGAGTCGAGCGCGACACCGCGTGCGGCTTCGGGATCGACCACTATGCTGATCGCACCGACGTTGAGCGTATCCGCCAGAGCCAGATCGTAGTCGATCGCGAGTGGTGGCGGTCCGCTCCTCAAATCCGGAAAGATCTTGAGCCCAATCCTGAAATCACCCTCGGGATGCTCCTGTAGCTGGTCCTTCGAATGAATCGCGTAGCTCTTGATTCCCTCGTAGGCGCCGGGCAGCTCGACCAGCACAAGGGCGGTCATCGCGATTGCGGCACCAGCGAGGGCGACGCGTGCCATTCTCGTAAAACCCCAGCGGGCCGGAAGCGACGGCGCGAACAGCGGGACCTGCAGAAAAATCGGATTCCAGAGCGCCGGCGTGCCGAAGAAAGTCCCGAGCATGCTCGCCTGAGCGGCATTGAGCGCCAGCCCGAACTCCGCTGGCGAATCTCCACGGGTGATGACGAACTTCGTCACCGCTACGGTGGCGATTATCACGTTGTAAACGAGCAACGGGAATCCCAGCAGCGGCGTCACCAGCCGGCGGGCGAGGGCGTAGACGGTCTGCAGGACGAAGAGCAGCGCAGTAAATGGCCACAGCCACGCGACTAGAAGAATCGCGCGTCCGTAAAGCAGCGACTGCGCGGTATACGCGACGACGAGCGCCGGAACGAGCAGAAGACCCGCGATACCGGTGATTGCCTGGAACGCGCGTGGAGTGCGCCGCAGCTGCGCGATTCGCCCCGCCATCAGGACGTCCCATGCAATCATCGCCATACAGAGGGCGACGTAAAGGGGTCCGAGCAACCCGCGCGAGGTCATCGAGCGAAGCTAGACATGAGGTAACGCGCTGGCAAGCGCTCACGGTGGCTCTTACTTTTCGGTCGCATGAATCGCAGCGCCCTGTTTACTCTTCCCAATACGATTTCGCTGTCGCGCGTGGTTCTGGCGCTCGCGTTCGTGCTCGTGTCGGAGCCGTGGGACCGGATAGCATTGATCGCCGTAGCCGGATTCACCGACATTATCGATGGGTGGCTTGCGCGCCACGAAAAATCGGAGAGCACGGCCGGCGCGCTCCTCGATCCGCTTGCTGATCGCGTTTTCGTTCTCGTTGCGATTTCTACCTACCTGATAGAGGGCCGGCTGACCACCGGCCAGTATTTCATCTTCCTTACCCGCGACCTGGCCACTGCGGTGGGGTTCGTAGTCGCCAAAATTATTCCAACGCTCCGTCCCGCGGTGTTCAGGGCGAGGATGTTAGGCAAGATTGTCACCGTCGTGCAGCTGATCACGCTGGTTGCGATAGTCGTGATTCCGGAGCTCACGAACGCCCTGGTCATGGCGATTGGAATAATCTCCATCGCATCGATCATCGATTACACTATCGCGCTGTGGCGCGGGCGGGCGCGATAGACGCGCACGCCGGGATGCTGACAAGGACACTTGGCGTCCTCGCATTCGCGGCGGCCATCGCGATCCTTAGGGCCTCGCCGGCAGCTGCCCAGACACCGACACAGGCAGTCCAGAGCGAAGCCCGCGTGGATGGGATCTTCGCGCGGACCAGCGGTGTGGAGGCCGGCTACGGTGTCAGCATCCCGGTTGGCATCTACGTGCGCGCTGGGCTCGTGGGCGCCGTCGGTGCTGGGCGCCACGGCGTCGAATCGCGCGCCGATTTCATCTCCCGATTCAGCCTGGATCCTTTCCGGGAAAGCCGCTGGGCGCCGTACGCCGGAGCGGGGATCTCCGGCCGATTTCGAGACTCAGCCGACGGCGGGGCGAAAGGGTTTCTGCTGATACTTCTGGGCATCGAGGGACCACTGCCGGTCACCCAGCTGTTGGGTTGGGTACCGGCCGTCGAGCTTGGGCTGGGCGGAGGAACCAGGGTCGGAGTAATTCTACGAAGAGGGATCGCCGGCAGACGATAACCGGCGTCTCGGTATGCCGCAGGTCAAAAAAAAAGGCGCCAGATTGGCGCCTTTTCCTTTAGACCGCTTTCCTGACCTTGGGCGGCTGAGCGAACCTCTCGCCGAGAACCCTGAGCTCCTCTAATTCCGACGGCTTGAGCTCATGGTAGCGCTCCGTCAGGTATGCCATCGTGTTGTCGAACCAGTCCTTCTGATCTTCGGGCGCCGAGCCGACTACGCCGCAGCGCATAACCTGCTGGAACAGCTCGTCCCGGGCCTCCTCAAAAGGAGTTGCCGCACGGACCGGCTCCTTCCTGAATCTGTTTTTCTGAGTATTCATCAATTCGGTTGGAGTAAAAACGTCTATGAAATCGCGCTTCATCAATCTACCAATCTTAGACACCATTTCATAGAAGAAAGGTTCATGCCGCCGCTCGTCTTTTGATGAAATCGAGCAGCAATTCCGAAAGATGTTCCGGATTTTCCTCGGGGACGAGCCTCGCAACCCCAGCAAGCCGGATCAGCCTGGCGTCGGGGATCGCATTGACCAGCCGGTCCGCCAGCTTTGGATCAACCCACTTATCCTCGTCGCCCCAGATAATGAGCGTCGGCGATTTGATCTCGCCGTACTCATCTTCATCGAGATCGGCCCGGTGGACCGAGCTTGCGAGCGTGAGAAGGTGATTGGCGCCGTCCTTTCCAACGAATGGCGCCAGATACCGCGCCACCAGCTTCATCGGCATGTGTTCCGCGTCCGCCACGCTGCCTTTCAGCACACCCTCCAGGAGGGGAGCAGCTCCCATTACCCCGCGCGTGAGACTGAACGCGAATCGCGCCGTCCTCCGCTGCATCTGGGTGATGTCCTTGGCAGGAAGCTCATCGAAGGCCGGCGTATTGATCAACACAAGCTTCTCGACCCTGTCCGGCCGGTTTGCCGCCAGCTTCATTGCGACGTCGCCACCAAAATCGACTCCGACAATCACCGCGCGCGAAACGCGAAGCACCGTCATGGCAGCATCGAGGTACTCCGCCTGCGCGGCGATCCCAAAATCTGCATCGATCGGGCGGTCGGACTGCCCGTGCCCGAGGAGGTCGACCGAATACGCTGTGTGACCCGCGGCGGTTATGGCGGGCGCGACCGCGCGCCAGAGAAAGTTGCAGGTGCCGAAGCCATGCAGAAGGATGACAGCGGTTCCACCGTGTCCGTACCTTTCGACGTGCATCGCGCCCGGACCGACGGGAGCCCTGAGGACATCAGCTTGCATCTCTATACCTCTCTCTTAGCTTTCGCGACACAACCGACTCATCGGTCACAGCAAACAAATTCACCACGGAAAATGCCCCCTAATAACGATAGACCGAGAGACAGGAACGTACCTGGCAGGAACGCCGGCAGGGAGGTCCGCAGTGCATCAAGTCGGCCAAAAGCGTTCTTTTGGCTGCTTGGAGCGATCGTGGTCGTCGGAGTCGCCGCTCTTGCTTACGTCGTGACCAAGCCGAAGGGTGGCGCGACCAACGCGATCCAGGTTGCGGACACTACTAACGCCGGCCCTTCGCAGGGATATCTGATGGGCAAAGTCGATGCCCCGGTGAAAATCCTCGAGTTTGCCGATTTCGAATGTCCGGCCTGCGGCAATTTCTCCGTGGTGACCGAGCCCGACGTAAGGACCCACATCATCAACGCAGGGTTGGCAAATATCACTTACTTCGACTTTCCCCTGACCCAGCACCGGAACACTGTGCCTGCTTCGAATGCTGCGGCGTGCGCGGACGAGCAGGGAAAGTTCTGGCCCATGCACGACAGGCTGTTCCAGGCGCAGGACGAGTGGAATGGCGAGGCGACTGACAGCCCTAAACCTTTCTTCAAGCGCTACGCGCAGGAGATGGGTCTCGACGTCGCCAGGTGGGAGACCTGCTACGATGCGGCGAAGTACAAGAAAAGGATCGGTGCCAATCTCGCCGATGGGCTGCGACGCGGCGTCGGGTCGACTCCAACGTTCATCATCGGCAACAAGCTCTACAGGGGCATGCCGTCCTATGACGCGATGAAGGCAATCGTCGATTCCATCGCCAGGACGGCTGGCTCGCCAGCGGCGAACGCGCAACCCGTAGCGGGTACTCAGAAACCAAAGTGACCAAGCGGATGATCGTGGCCGCGCTCGCGTTGGCCGGGATCTTCATCAGTCTCTACCTGACGCTCTTCAAGCTTGGAGTGATCGGGGAGCTGACCTGCAGTATCGGCTCGTGCGAGACGGTCAACACGAGCAAGTGGTCGACCTTCCTGCACCTGCCTGTCGCGGCTTGGGGACTCCTGTTCTACGCCGAGGTGTTCGTGGTAGCGCTGCTGGGGACGATGCCCCGCTTCGAGAACGAACCCTTGGTGTCCCTGGTGCTAGTGACGGAAGCGGCCTTCGGCGTCCTCTTTTCCGCCTGGCTGACATACCTCGAGCTGGCCGTGATTCACGCCATCTGCATCTGGTGCGTCACTTCGGCGGGCATCGTGGTGGCGATACTCATTGCTGCCAGTGCGGATTTGAGGGAGCTGCGCGCTTCGCTCGACATCCAGAGAACTGAAGCCGGGAGCCCCCAGCTATAAGCTGAGAACTATTGAGCTGAGACCGGCCCCCTATTGGGTAGCCTGTCGAAGTTCTTCGAGAGTACACCGACTCCCGTTCAAACCAACCACAGAATCGAAAGCCAAAAGCTGAAAAGCGGTCAGCTTATAGCTCGAGGCTCCCGGCTTCAGTTCTGTGGATGCCCGCCTACGCGGATAAACGCCAGACTCTACGCCCCGCGCTTTACGTCCTGGGCCCGCGAGGCCTCATCGAGTCTAAGCCGCGGCTTCTCGGCCACGGCGTCCTCTCCCTCGCGCTGCATGCGGCGGCGGAACGGCACCAGGTCTCGGCCGAGGTGCACTAGGGCACGGGTTGCGACCGTGCTCGCGAGCGGCTCGGGAATTCCCATCACTCGGATGTACGTGTCGATCGCGCGGTCGAATGAAAGATCCTCGGCAAGCGTATCCACGAACATCAGAGCGTTATCGACGTGACCGCGAATGATTGTTTCTTCGGCGCGTGCCTGTGACAGGCGAAGCCGTCGCTCGGCGTTGGGATTGAGCTTGCGACCGAAAATCGATTCAGGGAACAGATTGCGCAGTGCCATTTGGGCCTTCCATCAGGAGTGTTTCAGTACCTTGATGTTAGGCACGGAGCGTACCAGACGATAGGGCTCAAAGCCCATTGACTTCCTACGGCGAAGTGAGCGTCAGGACTACCGAAACGCTGTAGTTCCCTGGGGTGTCTAGCGTCCACCCATAGAGCGTCTGAAAGTACAGCGTCGTTGCGGTGCTCGCCGTCGCCGAGCCACCGACGAGAAGGACATCGCTGGTCGTGAGGGCGTTGAAGGTTCCATTTGCCGCGGTGCTCCATTTCAAATCGCCAGCAGGCTTGGTCGTGCGCGCTGGAGCTCCGGCCGAAGTGTTGGTTGCTGCCCACACGGCGGTGGATGCCCGAACGTGGAGCGTCCACGCCGCGTTCGCGCTCACCGTAAGCGATGGACCGGTCGTCGAGTTGAATCCTGCGTCGAAATCGGACGGGGTCGGCGTGCTAAGGGCGGTAGACCCGGCGCTCACCTGCACCCTTACGACGCGGCCCGCAGTCATCGAGACGCTGCCCGGCACGTTGCAGTTTGCGGGGGCTCCGTTGGCAGTGCATTGCGCCGCCGCGATCGAAGGATGGGCTAACCCAGCACCCGCGAACGTGAATAACACCGCGCACAATTGGATACGTCTCATTTGGGCTCCCGCTCTACTCTGAAGGTTCCGGAAGACATGGTGCCGTCCGGGGCGGAGCCGATCCAGGTTCCGGAAATTGTATCTGCTACGATCTGACCCACGTGACGGCGGACGACGTCGACGTCCGCATCAAAATCGATGACGTCGGTGCCGCTCGCTGATCCGCTTACCAAGCCTCCCAGCACCGAGCTCTGCCCCGTTTGCTGATTGGCGGAAATAAGATCGAGGCGCCCTTGAAAGCTGCTCCCTGATTCACGCGATATCGTCAGTGTCCCGGTGAGCGCTGCACGGACCGGCGCCGTTTGCACCCCCGTGTATTTCCACGCGCCGCTTAGCTGCAGCACCGAAGGCTGCGGGGAAGTTGACTGAAGGCAGGCGGAGGTGAGCAGCGCAGTGGTAAGCAGCACTCCGACCATGACTGACCGAACGCGGGACGCCGTCGCGATTCTCATGTTTGCGACGGTGGTACTGGGGAAGGAGCCTGTTCGGCGGCGGGCGGCTTGGTGTTGGCGGGTTCCTTGGCGTGCGGCTGCGGACCTTTCCAAATGCGAAGGGGGCGCGGATCGAGCGTGACGGTGATCGACTTCGAGTCCTTTCCGCTCACGATCAGTACTGGAACCGGCGCTCTCGGTACGAGTGGCTCGGTGAGCTCGGAGAGATCGAATTCCAGCGTATAAGTACCAACCGGAAGCGCCTCGAAGGTCGCGGTCGTGGGGCCGGTCATTCTGGCTGCCCACTCGCGGCCGGCACTATCGCGCGCAATCACGTGAGTCTTGGCGAGGTCGACCTGAACTTCGGAGATGCCCGAACGCGGAGCGACCACCAGCTCAACCTCTGATGACGTCGAAAGCGAAACGCTGAGATCCCCGGCTGCCGCTCCACTCGCGGTCCATCCATCCGGTAGCGACGTCTCATCGATGACGACGGGCTGTCTCGAATCTCCTCCCACCCGATATTTTCCGCTTGCGTTGGCGACTGCTGTCTCGCTGCCGCGTCGGACAATTGCGCCGGCTACTCCCGGTTCACCTGGATCGCGGCGCTGATTTCCGTTCAGATCCTGGTACACGGAACCGGAAGTTCCAGGAGTACGGAGCATCGGCACGCTGAGCGCGTGCTCGAAACGGACGCCGAGTATCCAGGGCACGTGACCGCTCAGCGAATGAAAGATCGTGTTGCGTTCCGCGTCGACTTTTAGCGCGACACCGCTCAGAATCGGGATCGCGAACCCGCCTCGCACAATTCCGGCTCTTTCGTCACCGAACCCGTAAACCCGCTGCAGCTCTCCCTCTGCGCGCAATCCGCCAAGCCAAGGAAGGACGACCTGCTCGCCGCGAATCCCGAACATCGTTTGCTGATTCACGAAGCCACCACGATCGCGCGTCTGCTCAATTCGTGTCTGCACCTCCAGCAAACCGCCTACTCCGGACCAGCCTGCGTTCGTCGTCCAGTAATTTCGTGGCGAGCGATCGGTCACAACGCTCTGACCGACAGGCGAGACGGTGCGCGTCACGTTCCCCAGATAGGCAGAGCTGTTGAGATAATACTGGCGGACGTAAGTGCTGAGGCTGATCCCGAGCTGCTCGTCCCGATTTCCGAAGCCCCCTCCCTGGTTCGTTGCTGTAGGACGCGAAGTCGCATCGAAAACGTAGGATCGGGCCTCGATCGCCAGCGTGGTCGTGGATCGAATCGCATACTGCGGCCTGAGGGAAAAACCGGTGGCGCGAAGGCCGCTGAACACTGAGGTCGCGTCCGTCGTGCGCCACGCGCTCGCACTCATCGCCACTCGCGAAGTCAGTTTTTCAGAGACGTTCGCAACGACCTCGTTGGTCGCGCGGGCGAACGCGTCGCTTCCGCCGGGCGCGTGAGTCACGCGAAACTCCTCGTTGCTTTCGCCTCCGGTTCTCACGAGTCCGCTCGACCACCCCAACCCGGTTCCCCCGGCAAAGCGCCGCTCGGCGATCTCAGCCTTGAACGTGCTTCCAAAGATCGACGGTGCCGCAGCGCCGAAGCCGATTGCATCCAGGCGCCGGGGCGATGGACCTGTGTCCGCGAGGTGCGAAGCCGACGTGCTCAGCTGCACCTCTCCGAAACGATGCTCTGCGCGGATCCCGACCATTGGTTTCCTGATGCTGTCCCCCTGTTGCGCTACGGATGCAGCGCCGAGTCCCGTGAACGACCAGTCGGGATGCTCGAGGTGTAACAGCGCACCATGACCGTACGGGTAGAGTCCGGTCAACTCGGAGAAAGATGTACCGGTGTTGCCAAGATTGAGCTGCCCTGAGGGCGACGAAAACGCAAGCGACGCGGACGACTGAAATGCTCCGAGATGCGCGAAAACGCTGCTCGCAGCACCACCGAGTGCCGAGCTCTGTGAGATTCGTGCGTCGACTCGCACGGAGTCGAAGAGCGCTCCGACTGCGCTGAGATTGACCAAGGTGTTGGGCCGCCCGTTTTCATCGTTGGCGTGAGCGATCGACGACATGAGCAGCGGTCCCGCCTGTCGTCCAATCGAGCCGGAGTTGAACACTTCGACCGTCTTTGTCTCGTCGCCGACGACTTCCTCACCGCTGCGCAGCACGATTCTGACGAATGAAGAGCCGGTATTCGATAGCGGAGGAACAGAAAGTCTCGCCCGTTTCCTGATCGACTCTCCTGGCTCGATCGACACGACGGTCTGCCGCAATTCCCTCGACGACCAGCCGCTCGGCAGCTGCAGCTCGACATTCACTTTCTCACGGGCGTTGCCGGAATTCACGATCGTGAACGGGACAATCACATCGCTGCCGGCCTGAGCGTTGATTGGAGCCGAGCCCGGACGTAGCGCTATCTGGCGGACGAGATTGACGTCTATCTCTACTGGCACCACGAGCGTTGCGGAGCCGGGCGCGGAAAATCTTGCGTCGGCGACGATCAGGCGACCGGCCAGCGCGCTCGCGGGGATGCCGATTGTGACACCGACACGATGCTTTGCGCTCGCCGTAAGGAAACGGGTGCGCGGACCGAGAACGACGAATTCGCCGTGGGGGACCATCTCCAGTTTTACGTCTGCCGAACCGGCGAATGCATCAGGGATGGGAATCGAGACCACCTGATAGCTTCGTGGGGCACCGGAGGCAGTGACCGAGGGAAGAGTGATTTCGATATCGCTGGCGGAATCCGCCTTGGGGCCATTCCCGGTCGTGAGTGTCGTCGGGCGAAGATTTCCGCTTGGAGCACTTGTCTCTACCGACTGTGCCGAGGCCGAGGCGGCGGCGCCCGATAACGCGACTACGAGCGGGACGACCCGCACCAACGACCCAATCACGGCACGGTCTGGGAAAGCGTGATCACGTAATTCCCGGAATACGTCGCTGGAGCGTCGGCCGTCCAGCTGAGGACCATTCGGAAAAAGATCGTGTTGTTCCAGGGATCGTTAGAACCGTTGCGTACCTGGACGCGCTGTTCAACCTGCACATCGGTGAGTGTGATGCTGTTCCAGGTTGCCAGGTCCGACCGCCGCCACATGAGATCGCCGATCAACTTGCCACCCCCGAGGGTCGCGGAGCTGGAGCGAATCGCGACCGTGGTGGTGCGCGAGGCACCAGTCTGCGCGTTAAGGGTGAAGTTGACGCCCGTCGCGGCGTCCACGTAACCGGCGATGTAATCAGCCGCGGTAGGTGCAGCGAAGGTGACAGTGGCGCCAGCCAGAGTAAGGATTGTCTTCTGCGCCGCGACCGGAGATGCGAACAGAACCAGCGCGAGCGCAATGGCTCCGCTGGTGCTGGCGCTCAGGAGTCCACGGACGCGACAGGGCACCTGGCCTACTTTGCCTGATAATCGATCTGGCCCGCTACGAGCTCGGCGCCGCCGAAATCGATGAGGGCAAGAACCACATAATCTCCCGGAGCGAGACCCGTCGGTACATCCACCATCAGCTTGCGAACAGCGCCAGGAAGGGTCGGGAATTCACCAATCGGAGCCTGCATCGCGAGCGTGTTGTCCAGCCGGCGGAACTCGAGGCGCCCCTTGGCGAGCAGGTGCATCCCACCGGTGTTGTGGAACCGGATAGAGATCTGCCGCTTCGTCGCGGGAGCTCCTGCGCTAGTCGCAAGCTTCGCGAGTGTCGCCGAAGTCGGCGCGGCAACCGGTACATCTTCGACTGCCATATCTTCAACCTCGCCATCGCGGGCGAGTCCGGGCGGTACTACGTAGACTTTCACACCCGTACGAAAAATGTACTGCAGCGAATTGCCCTTCGTTGAGGCGCGCTGCGGAACTTCCTCGACGAAGAAGATATCCCGGCATTCCTTGGTCAAAGCCGTTGCGCTCTGCGCGCCAAGACGGATTATCCGCGAGCTGTGAGCCTCAACACGAATCGAAAGGGGTGATGCGGTCAGCATCGCTCCGCAGGACGTTCCGGTGGTGCCGGCGGGGAGAAAGCGATTGTCGCCGTTCTCGACGCGATCCCAGTCCTGACGGGTGACCGTCGCCTGGATGGCGGCATCGGACGTGTTCGAGAGCGAGAAGCTGGCGGCCGCGCGGGTGTCGCCCGCTGTGGTCATGGTCAGCTCGAGTGGATCTACAAGCAGCTGCGCGGAGGCGCGGTGCGAGAGGACCACTATCCCTACAGCGCAAAGGGCGAGCGCGGTTACCCGAGCTCGCCCTCTACGCTCTGCGCCCGCCCTTTCGGGCGAGCGAGAGCAAGAGATCTTCACGGTTACGGAGCCGTGAGTGTGAAGACGATCGGCAGCGTGTACGTACCTGGAGCGTTGCTTGCCGCCGAGAATCCACCTGCCCAGCTGGTGCGAAAGAACGCAGCCGCTGCGGTGCTGTTTGAGCTGACGCCTGAAGCGAAGGTCACATCGCTGGCGGTGATTGGCGAGTACGTGCCGCCCGAAGTAGTCGCCCACGAAAGATCGCTAATGGGCTTCACACCGGCGTCCGAACCGCTGTACGTGAAAGTCGTCGCGTTTTGCGACTTGACCTTCAGGGTCCAGCTGCGGTTAGCCTTGATCGTGAACGTCGGGCCAACGTCGTCCAGGGACAACGCCGACTCAATGTCAGTGACTGACGGGGCGGTCAACGTGGTCGCCGGCGAGCTCATTGCGAGCTTGACCAGCGCGCCAACGGTAACCGACGCGGTATTGGTGGTGTTGCAGCTTCCGGTGTTGCTGCTGCACTGCGCATTGGCCTGGCTGGCGCCGACGGCAGTTCCAAGCACCATCGCGGCCAGAAGTAAACGGGTCGCTTTCATTTTTGGTTCTCTCCAGGAAGTCTTGATGGTGCCGGTGACACGGAGGCGAAACCGGTCCTTCAATCGGTTGTGTCCTACTGCCTTATAGACGAGATATAACCTCATCTGCAACCAATTCCGGGGACAGATTTTTGACATTTTGGGCTGGCGCGGGAATGCGTCGGCGTTTGTTCGGGCGGGGGGCTTAACGCCTTATCCCAAAACGGGATGGACCTGTAGGGTCAGCCCGGGCACAGATGATAGAGAATCAACCTTCTTTGTCTTCGTACTCGTCCCTCAGGCTTGCAACAACATTTGGATCGGCCAGGGTGGTCGTATCACCGAGTGCCCTTCCTTCGGCAATGTCGCGCAACAGTCGCCTCATGATTTTTCCCGAGCGCGTTTTCGGAAGATCAGCGGAAAACAGAATGTCATCCGGACGCGCGAGCGCCCCGATTTTTTTTGCG
>JAXDME010000166.1:0-3890 GCA_034666285.1 Gemmatimonadaceae bacterium
GTGGTGCTGCGCAGAGGCCCACCGCCGGTCATTACGTACGGTTCCGAAAACAGCTGGAAGTACCCGATCATCGTGATCACGCCCACGAACAAGAGCGTCGGCCCCAGCAGCGGAAGAGTGACGTTGAGGAAACGCCGCATCGGCCCCGCTCCGTCGATCTCGGCGGCGTCGTAGAGATCCTGCGGAATCGCCTGCAGTCCGGCGATGAAAATCAGCATGTTGTAGCCGAAGTTCTTCCACACCGACATCAGGATGATCGCCGGCATCGCCCAACGAGGATTACCGAGCCAGTCGATGGGCCCAATGCCGAAGTGGCCAAGCGTGTAGTTCAGCAAGCCGTAGCGAGTGTGGTACAGGTAACGCCACACGATTGCGACGGCGACCAGCGTCGTTACGAAAGGCGTGAAGTAGAGCGTGCGGAAGAAACTCTTGAAACGAACGAGCTTGGAGTTGAGAAGGAGAGCGGTCGCGAGTGAAACGGCGATTGTGATCGGTCCGCCGACAATCGCGAAGTAGAATGTGTTCTTGAGCGCTGTCCAGAACTCGGGCGTGTGCAGGAGCTTCGCGTAGTTCGCGAGCCCGACGAACCGCGTGGTGGGCGGATTGGCGATCGCGTAGATGTCGAAGTCGGTGACGCTCAGTACGAGCGATGCGAGGACAGGCAGGAAGAAGAAAACGAAGATGAGCACGAGCGCTGGCGCCAAAAACAGCCACGCCGCCTTCCCGACGTCGGCAGGCATGTGCGCCCCCGGATCGCGCGGCCATCCCCACCGCCGCTTGCTCGCGACCATGCCCGGCAACGGCTCCGAGATCAACTCGCCAGAAGCCGCCCCATCGGGAGGAAGGGTAGCGCTCATAGAGGATCGATCCGGCGGCAAGAAGCGCTCATAACCTCGCCCCTCCCACCATACATGGATGTCGTCAGCTCATAGCTCAAACCCATCACGGTTTTTTGCTTTGAGCCAAAAGGTACCGTCTCTTCTCGAGCATGGCGTTGACATCCTGATCGAGCGAGGCAAGCATCTGATCCACAGTCTGCGCCTTGCGTATGGCCTGCTCCCCATGCTCGAAAATCGTGGTGGCGATCTCCTCCCACTCGGGCACCTGTGGCAGCGGCATCACGTGCTCGAGCTGAGCCCGAAATGCCAACGCGTATTTGTTGTTCGCCAACGCCGTATCGCGCCAGGCGCTGATCCTCGGCGGCAGATCTCCGGTGAGCTTGTAAAACTCCACTTCAAGCGGCGTCCGCGACATGTACTCCATCAACTTCCACGCTTCGGCCTTGTGTTGCGATGCAGCAAAGAGCGAGAGACTCGATCCGCCAGCCATGGACACGCCGGGACCGTTGATGCCCGGCATCGCGGCGGTCGACCATTTGTTCTGCACGGACGAACCGAGACGATTCTTCAGCTCACCGATGTACCACGGGCCCATGATGAACATCGCGATGTTGCCGCGCTCGAATTCCTGGTAGAGGTTCGATATCTGGCTCGTACTCACCGGTGAAGCGAGCCCCTGACGGTAGAAGCCGATGTAATAGTCGAACCCCTTTCTGAACGCTGGCTGTTCGAAAGCGCCGTAACGCCCGCCATCGCGGAGAATTGGCGAGCCTGCCTCGAGCGCGAAGTCTACGGGCTGCGGCCACTCATTGGTCGGCATCAATAGCGGGAACTGCCTGGCCGACATTTGCGACTTCATCTTCTTCAGCGCAGTGGTCCAATCCGCCCACGTCGTGGGAAACGTCTTGTAACCCGCCTTGGCAAGCAGATCGGTGCGATAGAAGATCAGCCTCGTGTCGACGTACCACGGAATCCCGTAAGTCTTTCCGTTGACGACGTTTGTCTTCCAGATCCCGGGAAAGAAGTCGTCGCGCCTGACTTCCTTCGATTGCACCACGAAGGAATCGAGCGGCGCGAGCGAGTTGAGCGCGACGAACTCCGGAACCCAGGTGTTGCCGAGCATGGCGATGTCGGGCGTCGACTCGCCGACGTAGGCGGTGAGCAGCTTTTCGTGCGCGGCGGTCCAGGGTATTTGCTGAACCTCGACATGGATGTCGGGGTGTTCCTTCTCGAATCCGGGAATAAGCTGGGAGAGGACTTCGCCCTCTCTACCCATGGCCCAGATGCGAAGGGTCGTCTTGTTGCCGGCGGAGGCAGAGGAGCACGCGAGGATGAAAGCGGCAAGCAGAACACTTGAGCCTTGGCGTAACAAGCGCTGGCTTGTCAAATGCGGCATAATTGCCAGTGGATCCATCCCCTTCCAACCCCGGAGGTTGTTATGCGCCTGTCTAGTCAGAAAGTTTTTCTCCTGCTACTCGTTTCTGGCATCGCGTGTAGTGACAGCACCGGTCCCGTATCCGCGTTTTTCACGTTGCAGACCATCAACGGCCGAGCGCTGCCGACGTTCATCGCCGAGACTCCCGGGCCGACCACGATCGTTATCTCGTCCAACCTGATTCTCGACAAAGCGGGTAACGCGGTAGTGATCGAGCATCGCAACGAAATGCTCAGAGGCGATGTTACTGATACAACCACTTATCAATACCGACGAAACGGCACTGAGGTAGAGATAGCTTTGCCTGTTGCGTGCCTAGCCATAGGCAGTTGCCCGCCATTCGTCTGGAGGGGCACGATTTCCCCACTCGGTTTAAGCCTCATTCTCGATCCATACTCGAGTGACTCCCACATCGTCTACACATATCGTCGCGTTCCCACCGACCCGGTATGAACAAAGGACTTTCACTCCCGTACGTATCGTCATCGCGCCATTAGCCTGAAATTATCTCACAATCGGAGGTTCGCATGCGCCTATCCTGTAAGAAACTTTCTATCGTGCTGCTGTTTTCAACCCTTGCGTGTCGAAGCGTTTCGGAACCCGCCAGGATCGCTGCAGATTTCGTCCTCGACAACATCAACGGCAGACCGTTGCCCACCTTCGTTTCACCAATCCCGGAAGTGCCTTCGATAGTCTCTGCGACCTTGCATTTCGATCGCTCCGGCAAAGTAGTTATGACCGAACTCCAACGGGACATGAGTCAGAGTGAGGTCAGAGTAACGTACACACTGGACTATAGAATCTCTGGCAACAGAGTAGATATCGGCTGTTTTGGTCCGGCTGCAGCAAGCGCACTATGCGTCGTAGGCTTCTCAGGCACAATTTCTGATTACGGGCTGAGCCTGATGACAAGCCCGGGCCAATCAGTCATTTACAATTACAAAATCGCCCCTACTCTCTGAACTATGACTCTCAGGGCTTTACCGGCCGTCAATTCGCCAACCAACCGCCGGTAAAGCCCGCCTTTCTTAGGCCTGCAACGATGTACGGATTCTTCCGCATCGTCTTCCAGATAAGATCAGACCGATAGTTCTCGATCATCGCTATGATCGGGCCCTGATCGATCCCCAGATAATCCGTGTCGAACCAACCTAAGCCCGGAACAACGTGCCCATGGTGCGGAGTGATCGGCAGCTGGAACGTCGGATTGTACGAATCAACAAATCCATAATTGGTGAAGAGATTGTCGCCGTACTTCTCGCGGATCGCGACAAGCGCGGGCACCGCTAGCTCCGGAGCGAAGGGAACTGACCCTCCCGGAGCAGTCGCGGCGAGAGTACCGTCGTCCATCACGTAGTCGGCTGCGACACCGCGCGCCGTATACGTGTGGAACTGTCTCGTCCTTCCATCGATGACGACTGTCGTGTCATGCGGTCCATCGTCCGCCGTAAATCCCCAGACATTCGCCCCATAATCCCGCCAGCCGGCCGGGTTATCGATCGCGTACGACCGCTGCGTGATGGTCGCCCGTCTGGAGTTCTCGAAGTAATCGATCCCTTTGCCGCGCATGTAGGCGTCCTGAATTCCGCGGAAGTCGATCCAGACGTGCGAATACT
>JAXDME010000167.1:0-5019 GCA_034666285.1 Gemmatimonadaceae bacterium
TACCTCGAGGACGGGAAGTGGCAGAACGTGGATTCGGGCGACGTCAACGACTACATAGAGCGAATCGCGAACTTCCCGTACACGGCGAAGGATTTCCGCACTTGGGGCGGTACGCTGCGCGCCGCGACTGTGCTGGCGGAGCTCGGAAAAGGGAAAAGCCAGACGGAGCGCAAGAAAAACGTCCTGACCGCGGTTCGGCTGGTGGCGTCCGAGTTGGGGAACACCCCTACTATATGTAGGAAGTCCTACGTGCACCCGGTGGTGGTGATGCGTTATCTGCGGAGCGGCACCACCATAACGCTGCCGACTCGCACCAGCTCATCTGCCAACGGTCTCGGGCATGCTCCGGAAGAGAGCGCGTTGATCGAGTTTCTCGACGAGTACTTTCCCGAGCGGCGGAAAGAGCAACGGATCGACTAGTCCGTTACCCTCTCCACCCGCGGAAACGGCAACCGAATCTAGCCTTTGGTTGCCGACAACTTCTTGTCGAGCGCCTGAGCCCGGTCGAGATGCTTCTGCAGCTCCGGCAGCGACTTTTCGACCAGCTGCTTCACTTCCGGAGTTTGCGCCGCCGCGGCGGCCTTGTTGGCGTCGGCGATGTCCGTCTTGTGGTCCTCTATCTCGTGCGCCACGAAAGCGGTGTCGAAGTCATGACCTTTCAGTGTGGCGAGATGCTGCAGCGTGTGCGCCGTCTCCTGACTGGCCGTGTCGTCGGCCGGTGGCTCCGGCGTAATCGACAGCTTCTTCGCCAGCGCGTGCACTTCGCGAAGCCCCTTTCCGTGGTCATCCACCAGCAGCTTGGCGTAGGCCTTCACCTGCGGGTCGCTCGCGTGGGTGCGCGCGTATTGGCCAATGGCGACTTCCGCCGAGTCGCCGTCGCTCTCTTTGGCGATAATGTTGGCGTCGGTCATCGCGGGCGCCGCTGTGGCGGTCGAGTCGGTCGTCGCGGTGGTGGACGACGCGGCGAGCGCGGTGGTGTCAGTGGTACTCGCGTCTTTCTTGCTGGAGCACGCAGCGAGCGCGAGCGCCGCGCCCATCGAAACCAAATTCCGTACCTGCACTTTCCGTCCCTTTGGTTGTAGTTGCAGGCCAGCAGGGGCAATTTTTACACCCGGGAATGCCACAACCATGGGGCTGTCGTTCCGCTTCGCACAACTTCGTCACACCTTATAGGCGATGAAACACGTCCTCGCGATCGACCAGGGTACAACGGGCACGACTGCCCTCGTAATCGGCGCCGACGGCAAAGTCGCCGGCCGCGGTTATCAGGAGATCACCCAGCACTTTCCCCAGCCAGGCTGGGTGGAGCACGACGCCGACGAGATCCTCGAGCGGACGCTGATCGCCGCGCGCGAGGCGATCTCGTCCAGTCGCGTCACCCCAGACGTCATTGGAATCACGAACCAGCGCGAGACGATTGTCGTCTGGCATCGCGACACCGGGAAGCCGCTGGCGCGGGCGATCGTGTGGCAGGACAGACGCACGACCGAACGGTGCGCGGAGCTTCGAAACAAGACCACGATGATCGCCGAGCGCACGGGGCTGCGCCCTGACCCGTATTTCTCCGCGACCAAGCTGGAATGGCTCCTCAAGCGGCCCGAGATTGCGTTCGTCGCGCGGAACGGGAGACTCCTCGCCGGGACCATCGACACGTGGCTGATCTGGAAGCTCAGCGGCGGCCGGGTGCATGCGACGGATCCGACGAATGCGTCGCGCACGCTTCTCTTCGATATCGAGCGGCTGCGGTGGAGCAAGGAGCTCTGCAGTCTCTTCAACGTTCCCATGGAGATTCTGCCCGAGGTTCGGCCGTCGGCAGGAGATTTCGGCAAGACCGTCACGTCGTTTTTTGGGAAGGCACTGCCGATCACGGGTGTCGCGGGAGATCAACAGGCAGCGCTATTCGGTCAAGGTTGTTTCGGTCCGGGCGCGGCCAAGAATACGTACGGGACGGGTGCGTTTCTTCTGCTCAATACCGGAAAGACGGTTCCCAAAGCCGGTGATGGTTTGCTGGCAACGGTCGCGTGCGACGAGAGCGGCCGCGCCGCCTATGCGCTCGAAGCTTCGATTTTCGTCGCCGGCGCGGCGATACAGTGGCTTCGCGATGGGCTGGGAATTCTCGACAACGCGGCGGAGAGCGAGCGTCTGGCGCGGTCCCTCGAATCCAACGACGGCGTCTATTTTGTCCCCGCGCTCGTCGGACTCGGCGCTCCCAACTGGGAGCCGAAAGCGCGCGGAACGATCGTCGGACTCACCAGAGGGACCGGCCGAGCGCATTTCGCCCGTGCCGCGCTCGAGGCCATGGCTTACGGAACGGCCGAGATGCTCACAGTGATGGCGAAGCGCGGCAAAGTGAGCTTCGAATCACTGCGCGTCGACGGCGGGGCATCGGCCAACAACTGGCTGCTCCAGTTCCAGTCTGACATACTCGGAATCGGCGTCGAAAGACCCGACATGATCGAGACGACCGCTCTCGGCGCGGCAGGCCTGGCCGGAATCGCCGGAGGTGTATGGAAGGACGCCACAGAATTCATCGGCACCAGGCAATTCGCACGCTTTGCGCCGGTGATGGCGAGGGAATCCGCGACCGGACTCATGGCGGAATGGCAACGCGCCGTTCGCGCCGCGTTGTCATGGGCGCGGGAACCCGGTCCGCCAGAGAAAAAAGGTGCCACTCGCAAATCCAAGGCGAAAAGTGGTACTTCGCGAAAATCGAAGGTCACCCGATCCGCGGGGAAACCAAAACCGAAGCGAGGACGATAAAAATGAGAGCGCTCATCCTGCTGTCGGTGGCTGTCGTTGTCGGCTGCGCATCGCCGAGCCCGGGCGCTGTCGCGTCCACGCCTGGCCCCGACGTGCGCATGACTATGCCGTCCGGCTCACAGCAGGTGCTCAACGTTGGAGCGAGCGTGGTGCGAGGTGTCGCGAATCTTCAGTTCCCGATAGACAAAGTCTGGAGCGCGATGGCACCGGCGTACGATTCGCTTTCGATTCCGCTGAGCGTCTTCGACGCGACGTCGCGCACGATTGGCAACGAGGGCTTGCAGGCGCGCCGGCGCATAGGAAAAACAAGAATCGGCGAATACCTCAACTGCGGAAACGGGGAAGGGGGGCCGAGCGCGGACATCTACGAAATAAATCTGTCGATGGTCTCGAAGCTCCAGCCGAACTCCTATGGCGGTACGACGATAACGACCACTGTCGATGGCGTGGCAAAACCGGCGTCCTTCTCCGGTGATTACATCAAGTGCGGGACGACAGGCGAGCTGGAAAAGCGGCTGGTGAAGCTCGTCGAAGACAAGCTCTGGTAGCTCTGCGCAATGAATCAGGTGTACGCTTTGTGCCTCGCCGTCAATCTTGTCTACGCCCAGGCGGCGGTCGTTCATCAGGACAGTTGGTTTGGCGCTGACAAGATCAAGCATTTCTTCATGTCGGCATTCATCGAGAGCGTCACCTACAGCGCACTCCAGGCGGCGCATGTGAACCATCGTCCGGCTCTCGGTAGCGCGATCGGAGTGACGCTGGCGATTGGGGTTAGCCGCGAGATTCACGACAAGCGGACGCCCGGAAATATCTTCAGCGTTCGTGATCTGACCTGGGATGTCGTAGGTACAACTGCGGGTGCGGTCCTACTCTCGCAGACGCGGAGGTAATCGGCGCCGTTGGCATCTACTTCGGAAGCTTTACCGGCGTCCAGGTGTCCGTCTGAAAAGCGCCGATGACCAGTCCGACGATTCCTCCAGCGATTCCTCCAAACGCTCCGGCAAATGCTGCATCACCACCCTGACCAAAATCAAAACCGAAGCCATCGTTTGGCGCAGGCTTCTTCCAGGTGGCGGCGGTGATTCCGGCTGCCAGGCCAGCACCAATCACAAAGCCAAGCAGGGCCCCCTTCAGCTTTCGACCGTGTGTTCCCTGGTGAACGTCGAGTCGGGTGATGTCGTTGAGGGCGACCGCATGGTCGGCGCTGGCGTACAACGGCCGAAAACGGAGGGTGTCGCCTTGTGTCGCGACGACCGTTCCCTGCAGCTCCTTGCCGCTGAAGATCGGCGCCTGGATTCGCACTCGCGATCCGGAATCGAGGGGCCACGCCGCACTCCTTGACTGGCCGGTCGCAATTGTAAACGGCACCACTGCCAGCGCCACGGCAATCTGAAAGAAACGCATAGTCGCTTCTCCGTTTGAGTAGTACGTCAGGATATGCCCTTTTGGGTCGCCGGCTAATACGTCAGGTTACGTAGAAGCCGGTTAAGGCTCCTCTTTCGGCTTTAGGAGAGCCGATCCTTCCCGTATATTCAACTCGTGAAGCCACGCACGAAGTTCCTCATTGGCGGCGCCCTGGTGATTGGCACCGCAGGCTACCTCGCCGCGAGCGCCATCAAAGACACCGGGGTCTACTACCTAACCCCGGGCGAGCTCTCGGCGAAAACCAAAGCCGATCCGACCTTCTATGAGACCGGCGTCAAGGTTGGCGCGCGAGTGGTCAACGGGTCCATCACCCGCGATCCGGGCGGACGCCAAGTCGCGTTCAAGATGACCGACGGAGCCCAGACGTATAACGTCGTCTATCGGGGGATTACTCCGGACACGTTTACCGACGGAGTCGACGTCGTTGTCGAAGGACGGCTGGGCCACGACGGGACTTTCAGGGCGACAACCCTTCTTGCCAAGTGCGCGTCCCGCTACGAGAACGCGCCCGACAAATACAAGCAGACACCCGGCTACAAGAAAGCGGAGCAGCGGGCGTGATCCTGGTTGGTGAGCTCTCTCTCTGGGTTGCCCTCCTGATGGCGGCCTGGGCAGCAACGGTCTCGTTCGCCGGCGGGCAGATGCGTCGCGGCGATCTCATCGAAAGCGGTGAAAGGGCGCTCTACGCGACGCTCGCCATGGTCGTGCTCGCTTCGATCGGACTCTGGACAGCGCTCCTCACCCACGACTTCTCGATCAAGTACGTCGCGTCGTTCACCAGCGCGAATCTCCCCAAGGTTTATACGATCACGGCATTCTGGGGAGGACAGTCCG
>JAXDME010000168.1:0-10445 GCA_034666285.1 Gemmatimonadaceae bacterium
GCGACTGGCCGGGGATACGAGAGCTGCTCAGGGAGGTCCAGCAATCACCCGGGGCATCGGTTTCGGGGCAGGCGCGTTATCGCCACAAGGATGGATCCTGGAGAATCTTCGATGGGGCCATGACCAACCTCCTCGATGTACCAGGCATCGAGGGCATCGTGGTGAACCTTCGCGATGTCACCGAACATGCGGCACTGGAGGGCGAGCTTCGACAAGCGCAGAAGATGGAATCGGTCGGGCAGCTCGCAGGCGGAGTAGCGCACGACTTCAACAACCTTCTCACGGTCATTTCCGGGCGAGTCGATTTTCTGGTCGGCGCGCCCAACATAGACGAGGAACAGCAGGCGGACCTCGCTGAGATAAAAAAAGCAGCTGTCCGCGCGGCGGAGCTGACGCGTCAACTTCTCGCGTTCAGCCGCAAACAGCTTTTGCAGCCGCGTGTGCTCGACCTGAATCACACTCTGGACGAGTTCGAGCCGATGCTGCGGCGTCTCATCGGAGAAGACATCCGCATCGAGATTGTTCATGGGCTGGAGCTCGGACCGATCAGCGCCGATCCCGGCCAGCTCCAGCAGATACTCATGAACCTTGCACTCAATGCCCGCGACGCAATGCCGGCCGGCGGTGTGATCACTTTCAGAACCTCGAACGAACCCGCCGCGAACGGTTCCGGATTGTCGGCAATGCAAAGCGCGACGGGTGAGCACGTAATGCTCGAGGTTACGGACACAGGCCTCGGAATGGACCCGGCCACCCAGGCCAGAATCTTCGAGCCGTTCTTCACCACAAAAGGGCAAGGCAAGGGAACCGGTCTCGGATTGTCGACGGTCTACGGTATCGTGAAACAGTCGGGAGGCGGCATCTCTGTTGCCAGTACTCCGCAAGCGGGGACGGTTTTTCGTGTCTACTTCCCGCGTGCCGCGGGATATTCTCTGACTGAGGCAACTGAGGCGGCGCAGGACCGATCGCTATCGGGGACCGAAACGATTCTGCTCGTGGAGGACGACAAGTCGGTGAGAAATCTCGTTGAGCGGGTGCTCAAGGCCCGCGGTTACGACGTTCTTTCCGCGGAAGACGGTGGTGGCGCGCTCAAACTCGCGTCGGCCGTCGAGCTTACGGTGGACATGGTCCTCACTGATATCGTGATGCCCCAAATGAGCGGCCGCGAGCTGGTCGAGGCCCTTCATACCGATCGTCCGGCCCTGCGCGTGCTTTACATGTCCGGGTACACCGACGATGAGATCCTGAGACGGGGGCTGACCGATCCGGGAATGTCATTCATCCAGAAGCCCTTCACGGCGGAGAATCTTGCCATGCAGGTTCGCAGGGTGCTGGACGCGGCGTGAGCGCTGCCACCGCAATGAAGCTGGCGCCGCGGAAGATCGAGCGAGTGTTGCTCATCGTGAATCCCGCATCGCGGCGGGGAAACAGGATTCGCACGAAGGCACTTGGCGCTTTCGCAGATGCGGGCGTGGACTGTGACATGATGATCACCGAAGCGCCTGGGCACGCGGCGATCCTCGCCAAAACGCACGCCTCCAGGTACGACGCGGTGTTCACGCTCGGCGGCGATGGTACGGTGATGGAGGTCCTGAGCGCGCTTGCGCACCAGGGCCCGCCAGTGGGCGTTCTTGCTGGCGGAACCGCCAACGTCGTCGCCAGAACCTTGCGAATTCCTTTGAATCCGAGTCGTGCAGTCCCGCTTCTGCTGGCCGGCGATGAGGCAACGATGGACCTCGGGCGACTGGGCGACGGGCGCCGCTTTGCGATCGGCGTGGGAGTAGGGCTGGATGCGACGATGATATCGGAGGCGCCAGACAGGCTCAAGAAACGTTTTGGCTTCATGGCGTACGTCCTTGGCGGGTACAAGGCCGTCCTTCGCAACCAGAAGTTCCATCTCCGACTTACGGTTGATGGCGCGGTATATGAGCGCACTGCTTCGGCAATCCTGGTGGCCAATTTCGGGGCGGTTCTCAACGACCTGGTCGCGTTTGGCGATGGCATCGTTCACGACGACGGGCTCCTGAACGCATGTGTCTTCTCGCCGGAATCCTTGTGGGATGCAGTCCGAATACTTTGGAGAATGGTGCGCAAGGATTTCCGGGCCGATCCCTGCCTCTTCTACAAGTCCGGCCGCGAATTCACGGTCGAGACCACCCCGCCCATGATCGCTCAGGCGGACGGGGAGCTCCTGCCAGACACGCCGCTATCCGTGTCCGTGGACCCGCTGGCCGGCTGCTTGCTTATTCCAAAGAGGGGAAAGACGGAATAACCAAGAGAGGTGAGGCGGGATGGCAACTTCTGCGTCTGCGCGTGTTAGGCCGAGCGCCGGTTCGGTTCTCGGGACGTTCTTTTATATGTGGCTATTGGTCGGTCTGGTGCTCGGCACAGCGGTTCTCGTTGGGCCGGTGAGATTGATCACTGAAGGAATGGGCCGCGCGGGTTGGGAACAGAGCTCACAGGATCACGTGCTGATAGTCGTGATCATGTTGTACCTCGTCCTCTCGCTGCTGCTTACACGCTGGATCGTCGGCCTGATGTTCCGCGCGCGCAATCGGAATACGCGCTGGGGTATCGCGGCCGTTCTTACTCTTCTTGCGGCGGGAACCGCATGGGAGTGGTCAAATCCGGCGAAGATGCTGGCGGGCATTGCCGGTGGAGGTGACGGAGGGAGCTATAACGTCAGCGGCGGAGCAGAGTTCCTGTTCGGCGCATATCCCGACGACGCAAAACTGGAAGCCCTCAAGAAGGCAGGGGTGACTGCGGTCATATCCCTCCAGCATCCCGGCGTGGTGATCGAGAGGGAGGGCATCAGCGCCGAGCGCGACGCCACCAAGAAGCTGCACCTCCAATTCATCCAGGCGCCGATGCTGCCGTGGGTGAGCGACAACGAAGAATCGTTGCAGAAGCTGCGCGAGATCGCTCGGAAGGGTAAGGGAAAATATTTCGTCCATTGCGGACTCGGCCGCGATCGGGTCAACGTCGCGAAGCGAATCATCGAGGCGGAAGGAGCCAAGATCGCTGGCGCTGTCGACGTCAAGACCGCGACGGGATTTGCAGACCGCCCCGATCCGTTCGAGCGTGGGTCGCTCGCTCATCTCGATCCGGGCAAGTGGCTCATTCCCTATCCAAACAAGCACGAGATGTTCGGCTTCATCCTTGGCGGACAGGGGGGACAGGTCGTGTCGTTGCTCGATGCGACGGATCCTGAGCAGGCCGCCTGGAACGCGGAAATGGAAAAGCTGTTGAAGGAGTACTCGATACAGTTCGTGATGCGGCCGCTGCCACCGAACGATGTGGCGAGAGCGACCGCAATCGCCAACGAGGTCAAGGCGATGCCGCAGCCGGTGACGGTAATCGCACCGCGGACGCCGGATGAGGACGGCAAGCCGAGCGCCGGTACGCAGGCCGCGCTTGCGTTCATCAAGGCCTATGGGCACGTGGCTCCCGGGTCGTTCGCAGCGAAGCCGAATTGGCATCTCAACAAGGCAGCCCGTGCTACTTACAAGTACGGAGACACGACTTCGGGAACGGTCGAGACGTCGCGATAGGAGAAAAAAAGGGCGAGCAATCAGTGCTCGCCCTTTTTTTCTTGTTGGCGCCTAGAACGGAAGCTCTTCTTCTTCCGCTCCGACGAGTGCGGAGGATCTTCCTTCGCTTCTCTCCGGCTCTCGTTCGGCAGGCGACGTCACGGCCGGCTTTGCAGGCCAGATCACTCCGTCGCAGGATCGGTTCTGGCATTTGTAGTCGGGCGCCCGCGGGTTCCGCTTTGTGAGCCGGTTGTCCCACATCCGTCCGCCACATTTTGGACAGCTCACGATATCCATATCCGTCAGTAGAGACGGTGGCGCGGAAGGGGTCATCGTGCTTGTTCCATTGTTAGCGGCGCTCGTCCCTACGCCGGGCGTCCCGTAGCGCCGATGATAGGCGACCTGCGGGTCCTCCAGCGGCTTCGAGTATTTACCGTCGCCGTCCATTTCGACCCAGTTCTGCTCGTACGCGTATAGCTCGTGCGCTATGCCGAATCTGACAGCGGCGCGCTTGAATGCGTCGGTCGAAGCGGATTTGTAATCACGTCCGGTTCCAATATCCTCGCGGATCACGCCAAGGATCTGGAGCCGCGCCTTGAATGAGCACTGCGCACCGTCTCCGTCCTCACCCGCAACAGCGGGCATCAAATCGAGGGTGAGATCCCATTCGCCGGGCACGACAGCGTCGAGTCTTTCACGTACCGTATTTGCCTCGATATAGGCGACGAAGCGGGCGAAATACTTGCCATCACGCGCCGTCACTTTACCATCCTGTCTCCAGGAGATGACACCAGAGGGAACCGGGGCGGATAGCTTCGCCCATACGTCGGTTTTTTCAATGTAGGCATCCTGTCTTGCGATCATACTCTCATCCATCCGTTGTTAGTCGCTATGGTTTGCTTCTCGTGAATTTTTGCACGTCCTTCACAACACCGCACTGTTTGCCGTGCTCGCAATACCAGCCGTGCCGGTCGAAAAAAACGAGGTGATTGATTCTGATCTGATCCAGTTGCTCCTGGACGCGAAAGAGCCGGGTCACCGTGGTCCCTTTACCGCACTTCTCAATCGGGTCCATCGGTCTGATTCGGACCGTCCTTTTTACCTCTGATTTCTCCTTCCGCCTGCCCTTGATGCTCCTCCTTATTGGTGCCAACGTAAACTCCTGCTGGGCCGTCAGTTACGTGCTGAGGGTTCGGCACATATTCGGGTACTGAAACTTAAACGTTTGACACCTTTGGATGCAAGGGTCAGATGCGGCAAGGTTCACCTCACCGGCGTGTACCAGGAAAAATTTCGCCCGTGTCGGGCACAAGTTTCGCTTCGCCGACGCCTATGGAACGCGGTCCCAGGTTTCTGAAAAATCAGGTCAGCAACGCGGTCGTTCAGCACCGGGCGTTTCTCAATGCGCTCGAGGCCCATGAAGATCAGGCGGAGGACGACCGATTCCGTGATCTGTGCTCTCGCCACGTTCCCCAGATGCGCGATCATCAACGCATGCTCGAAGAGTATCGGTCCCAGCTCGGCGCCGAAGAAGGAACCGGAACGAACATCCTGGGTGCGATTCTCGGCGCCGCGCGCGACCTCGCGGACTCGGCCAGGGAAAGCGACTTTGCGCGACTGGAGGCCGACATCGCCATGGCGCGGCAGGCGGAAGACACGTTCAAGACATTTCGCGAAGCCGGCAAGATGATGGGATATCACACGCTCCAGGAGGTCGGCGACATCGGAGAACGGCGCCACAACGCATACGTGAAGGACGCAAACCGACTCGTCCAGCACATGTTCGTGGAGAACGCGCAGGGTGTCGACCGCGGCTCGCGCTCCTCTGTTGCTCCTGATCTCGAAGTTTTCCCGCCCTGACACTGTACACGGGCGGAGCTAACTTCTCCGCATGACCGATGTCGTTTCACTTGCGGCGGAGCTGTTGTCGATTCAATCGACTACTGGCTCCGAAGGCACGGCCGTGGATTTCGTCTCACGCTGGCTCGTGGGGCGCGGCTGGAACGTGACTCTTCAGGAAGTGAGTCGCGGGCGAGCCAACATCTGGGCATCACGCTCAGGTGGCGGAGTGACGTTCTCGACGCACCTCGACACCGTCCCTCCGTATGTCCCGCCGCGACTCGAGGGATCGAAACTCTACGGTCGCGGATCGTCCGACGCGAAAGGGATTGCCGCGGCTATGCTGGTCGCGGCCGACCGACTCGTCACCGCCGGTGAAAAACGCGTCGAGCTTCTCTTTGTCGTCGGCGAGGAAAAGGGATCTGATGGCGCGAGAGCCGCGAACCACCTCGGGACCAAGAGCCGGTTCCTGATCAACGGAGAACCCAGCGAGAGTAAGCTGGCGAGCGGGGCTAAAGGCTCGCTTCGAGCGACGATACGAACTCGCGGCCGTGAAGCACATTCGGCGTATCCGCATCTCGGTCGATCCGCAATAGAACCGATGCTGGAGCTTCTGCCAACAGTCCGCAAGCTTCCACTACCGTCGGATCCGGTGCTGGGGGAGACGACCGTCAATATCGGAACGATCAAGGGCGGAACGGAAGCCAACGTGATACCGGCGCACGCCGAGGCGGAGATCATGTTCCGCCTGGTGAGCGACGTCGAACCGATCAAGAAAATGCTTGTCGACTGGGCAACAAAGGGTGGTGCCGACATCGAGTTCGGGTCGCACATCCCGGCGCAGCGATTCGCGACGGTGCCCGGCTTTGACACCGAGCCGGTTGCATACACCTCCGACATTCCGCTGCTCTCCAACTGGGGCGAGCCCTTTCTATTCGGGCCCGGATCGATCCACGTTGCCCATACGCCGGACGAATTCATCGATGTCGACGAGTTGAGAGCGAGCGTCGACGCATATGAGCGTCTGGCCAAAACCCTTCTCGCGCGATGACGCCTTCAAAACTGCCCGGAAATCGCAAGGGCAAATGGCCGGTCGCGGTGCTCGGAGCAACGGGCGCCGTCGGACAGATGTTCGTCCGGATGCTGGCAGACCACCCCTGGTTCGAGCTCAAGGAGCTCGCTGCATCGGAAAGGTCGGCGGGGAAGAAATACGGTGAGGTCACACGATGGCTGGAGGGTGCGACGCCGCCCGACTCGGTCATGTCACGCCGAGTGATTGCCTGCGACCCGGGCCTGGTAAGCGCTCCGATTGTTTTTTCCGCGCTCGATGCGGTCGCTGCCGGAGAGATCGAGCTGGCGTTCGCGCAGGCGGGCAAGTTCGTGCTCAGTAACGCGAAAAATTTTCGCATGGAGCCGGATGTACCGCTCGTCATTCCGGAGGTGAATGGCGATCACCTTGCGCTGATCGAGTCCCAGCGCACCAAACGTGGCTGGAGCGGAGCGATTGTCACAAACGCGAATTGTTCAGCGACTGTCGCCGCGGTCGCTCTCGCGCCATTGCATCAGAAATTCGGTATCAAGCAGCTTTTCCTCTCCACGATGCAGGCTGTGTCTGGGGCCGGGTATCCTGGAGTGCCATCGCTCGACATTCTCGGAAATGTCATTCCATACATCGCTGACGAGGAGCCGAAGCTGGAGCGCGAGATGCTGAAGCTTCTTGGCCGATACGAAGACGGTGAAGTCGTGAGCGCATCGTTCAAGGTTAGCGCGCACACCAACCGCGTGCCGGTGGAACACGGCCACACCATCTGCATGAGCATAGGATTCGACGACAAGCCCAGCCCGGAAGCCGCGATTCAAACAATGCGTGAATGGAAGGGCTTTCCGGCGACGGCAGGACTCCCTACTCGACCCGCTCATCCGCTCGTGGTCACAGACCTACCGGATCGCCCTCAGCCGAAGCGCGATGTCAACGCGGGAAACGGGATGACGGTGACGGTGGGCCGGGTGCGTCGTGACGCCGTGCTCGATCTGAGGATGGTCGCGCTCGGACACAACACTGTGCGAGGCGCGGCAGGCGGCTCGGTTCTGAACGCGGAGCTGTTGGCCGCCAACGGCGCTCTCGACACCGCGTGATCGTCGTAAAATTCGGCGGCACTTCGGTGGGTGACGCCGAGGCGATAGAGCGTACGGCTGCCATCGTCAAAGGCAGACTTGCGCGACAGCCGGCCGTGGTCGTCTCTGCCCTCGGGGGCGCGACCAACTCTCTTCTCGCAATAGGCGAGCAATCCGCGAAAGGGCATCTCATTGGTGCGTTGCGCGGTGTCGAGACGCTCCGCGACAGGCACTTTGCGCAATGCGAGGCACTGCTCGGGACGTCGAGCGAGTCCGCGGAAGTCGCGAGCGAGATGAGCGCTACTTTCGACGAGCTGGCGAGTCTCGCCGAAGCGCTCTCCATCCTCGGTCACGCGACACCGCGCAGCTTCGACGCGATTGCTGCATTTGGGGAGCAGCTGTCTTCACATCTCGTCGCTGCCTTCTTCAAGCTGCGTGAAATTCCGTCGGAGCACGTCGACGCCAGGGACGTCTTCGTCACTGACGACAACTACATGACGGCGGAGCCGCAGACAGATGCGATCGCCGAGAACGCGCGCGATGTCGTGCAGCCATTGATCCAGGCCGGGAAGGTTCCGGTGATGGGCGGATTCATCGGCAGGACGCAGGCGGGAATTACGACCACCCTCGGGCGCGGGGGTTCGGATTACAGCGCATCCCTTCTCGGCGCTGCGCTGCATGCGGAGGCAATCGAGATCTGGACGGACGTCGATGGAATGCTGACCGCCGATCCGCGGGTCGTTAAGGGGTCGAAGCTCATAGAGCAGATCCGATTCGACGAGGCGTCCGAGCTCGCTACGTTCGGGGCGAAGGTGCTGCATCCGAATACGATCGCTCCCGCGGTGCGGCTGGGTATCCCGGTTTTCATTTACAACTCCAGGAATCCAGGCGGGAAGGGCACGCGCATCACTTTCGACGCGCCGCGACGCGCAGTGAGCGCGATCGCTGGCAAGGGCGGCATCACGATCATCAAGGTTGGAGCCGCGAAGATGTTGCACGCTCGCGGATTTCTGCGTCGCGTATTCGAGATCTTCGAGCAGAACGGAGTGTCTATCGACGTCGTCGCGACGTCCGAGGTGTCAGTCTCGGTAACGGTCGATGACCCGTCAGGCCTCGAGTCTCTCGTCGTGGAGTTGTCGGCCTTCGGGGACGTGTCGGTAGAACGGGATCGCGCGATCGTCGCGGTGGTTGGTGCGGCAATCAGCGAGGACAGCGGGGCGATGGGTCGGGCGATCAGTGCCCTCGACGGAATCAAGGTTCACATGATGTCGCTCAGCGCGACCGGAATAAACCTCACGATCATAGTCGACGGTGATCAGCTCAACCCGGCGCTGGATCGCCTTCACAATGCCTTCTTCGGGTCAGCGAAGAAATGAGCGGGCGAAGCATAGCTATCATCGGCGATGGCAAGATGGGTCAGGCCATTCGTGACCTCGCTCTAGCCAAAGGCTGGAAAGTCGCGGCGATGCTTGGCGAGGGCGAGAGCGCGCGGGGAAGCGGCATTACGAGAAGCGCGCTGGGCAACGCGGAGGTTGCTCTGGAGTTCACGGAACCCAAGGCAGCCGTCGCGAATATCACTGCAGCCTTGAAGGCCGGAGTACCTGTGGTCGCGGGGACGACCGGATGGTACGAGCAGCTCCCCGCGGTTACCGAGGTCGCGAATCAAGCCGCGACAGCCCTATTGTGGTCACCCAATTTTTCGCTGGGAGTCAACGTTCTGATAGAGCTGGCTCGTTACGCTGGAACTCTGATGCAGCCGCTGCAGGAGTTCGACGCACACATAGTTGAAACGCACCACTCGCAGAAAAAGGACGCGCCGTCGGGGACCGCAGTCGCTATCGGCAACGCGGCGAGCGAGGGACTGAAGCGAACCATTCCCACCACCAGCGTACGGACGGGATCGGTTCCGGGGACGCACGAGCTGATTTTCGACGGCCTCTACGAGCAGCTCTCGCTCACACACATGGCGCGTGATCGACGCGTTTTCGCTGAGGGCGCACTCGCCGCGGCCGACTGGCTGGTTGGCAGGAAAGGCGTGTTCACCATGCGCGACGTGTTGAATCTTCGGGACGCCTGACCCGAACTCGCTCTTCGCGACGAGTGCCGCGTAGATTTACCGAATGAAATCGCAGCGGCTTACGGGGTGTGGAACGGCGCTCGTCACGCCCTTCACGAAATCGGAGAAGGTCGACGAGCGCTCGCTGCGCGCGTTTGTCGACTGGCAGATCGCGAGCGGCGTGCACTTCGTGGTTCCGTGCGGTTCCACCGGTGAGGCCGCCACGATGACGGTCGCCGAACACCGACGCGTCGTCGAGATAACCGTGGAGCAGACAGCCGGTCGAGTGCCCATCGTCGCGGGCGCTGCGTCCAACGATACGAAAAAGGCAATAGCCCTTTCGCGCGAGATGGCTGCCGCGGGTGCGACGCACCTTCTCCATGCATCGCCTATGTACAACAAGCCACCGCAGCGGGGGATCGTCGCGCATTTTCGCGCGATCGCCGATGCAGTGCAGCTACCGATCGTCGTTTACAATGTGCCCGGCCGCACGGCGAGCAATATCGAAGCAGCGACAACCCTGGAGCTGGCGGAGCACGAGAACATTGTGGCGGTGAAAGAGGCCTCTGGAAATCTCGCGCAGATCGGCGAGATCATCCGGCACCGTCCGGCGCGCTTCGCTGTGCTATCCGGAGACGATCCTCTGACGCTTCAAGTAATGGCTGACGGGGGCGACGGAGTGATCTCTGTCACGTCCAACGCTGCACCCTCTCTCGTGGCGCAGCTGGCCGTTCTCTGTGCGGCGGGAGATTTCGCGGCGGCGCGAGCCGTCCACCACCGTTTGGCGGAATGGACCGTGGCGGCATTCGTCGAATCGAATCCAATTCCGGTGAAAGCTGCGCTTGCGATGATGGGGAAAATGGCAAACGTGGTTCGCCTTCCGCTCGTGCCGCTGGCGGAGAAAT
>JAXDME010000169.1:0-15422 GCA_034666285.1 Gemmatimonadaceae bacterium
TCTCGCTCATCCGCGATGAGCAGATAGATATCTACGACATTCCGATCGCTCGAATCGCGGAGCAGTTTCTCGCGCGCATCTCGACGCTCAACCTGGATGAAGCCGCGGACTACCTGGAGATGGCTGCCCGCCTGGTCCGCATCAAGGCGCAAATGCTGCTTCCGCGGCGCGAAGGCGACGACGTATGGGATGACCCACGTGCGGAGCTCGTGAGGCGCCTCCTCGAATACCAGCAAGTGCGTGAGGTCGTCGACGTTCTCGAGCGGCGGAGTGAAGAGCGTCGAGGACGGTTTGCACGAGCCTACACGCAGCAATCCGTGCAGCTTCCAGTCGCCGGTCCGCTCAGGATCTCGCTGCCGGAGCTCCTGAGCGCGGTCGATCGCGTTCTCCGTCTGGCGAAGAAGCCGCATATCCACGACGTCATCCCGCGGGCACTGGACGTAGACGGCGCCATTGGGATTGTCCGCGCCCTTCTGGCTATCAGGGCGCACGCACACTGGAAGGACGTAGTGCCCAAGAAAGCCGAACCGTGGGAAGTTCTGTCGTTGCTTCTCGCGTTGCTGGAGCTCGCCAAGCTAGGAGAGCTCCGACTCCTTCAGCCGCGGCCATTTGCCGCTTTCGAGATAAATCGTGACCCCTCTAGCGAAGCTGCTTGAGGCGGCGCTCTTCGCGAGCGCTGTTCCCGTGCCCGCAGATGCACTGCGTCTCATGGCGTCGCACGCGGAGGATGGAGAGTCGACGCTGGAGTCGGCGCTCGCCGAGCTGCGCGATCATTATGACAATGAAGGGCACGGGGTCGAGCTGATCGAGGTGGCCGGAGGATGGCAGATTCTGACCCGCCCAGAATACACCGAAGCGATCGAGCGAGCCCAGCTTGCCGCGCGTCCACAACGGTTGTCCGCAGCGGCGCTGGAGACGCTGGCGATCATCGCCTATCGCCAGCCAATCGGGAGAGCAGAGATCGAGGAAATCCGCGGGGTCGGAGCCGGCGCGATCCTCAAGTCGCTGAACGAAAGGGGGCTGATCGACATCACCGGTCGTGGCGAAGGCTTGGGACGGCCACTCCTCTACGGCACTACTCCATCGTTCCTGGAGCAGTTCGCGCTGAGACATCTCGAAGAACTACCCCGGGCCGACGAGCTTGCTATTGCGCTTCGGACTCCCAGGCAGGCGACTCCAACGTCGGTCGCGACGACAAAGGACAACGGCGAGGCCCCGCCACGGGCTGATTGATGCCCGACAAGTCGATGCGAATTCAGCGCGCCCTCGCGCGCGCCGGAGTCGCGTCACGTCGCGCCGCCGAGGAGCTCGTGGCGGCGGGTCGGGTCAAGATCAACGGCGCCATTGCGATCACGGGTCAGAGTGTGGATCCCGCGCGTGATACCATCACGCTGGACGGCAAAAAAGTCGGGATGCCGGCCGCGGCGCATTGGATAGTTCTCAACAAGCCAAGCGGGGTAATTACCACCCGCCTCGATCCCGAGGGTCGGCAAACGGTCTTCGATCTGGTCGACGACGTACCCGGTCTGACCTATGTGGGCCGACTCGATTACATGACCGAGGGTGTGCTCCTTCTTACGACCGACGGCGACGCGGCGCACAAATTGACACATCCGAGCAGCGAAATCGAACGGACGTACGTAGCCACTGTGCGCGGCGACGGCGGAGCCGCGGCACGGGAAGCGGCGAAAGGTGTACAGCTGGAAGACGGCTTCGTCGTACCGGCTGATGTTTCGGCGCGACAGGTCGGTCGCGGTTTGTGGGATCTTCAGCTCACGATCGCCGAGGGGAAGACGAGGGAAGTGAGAAGGCTTTGCGAGGCGCTGGGGCTCAGGGTCGAGCGCCTCGTACGCACCAAATTCGGACCGGTGAAGCTTGGGTCGCTTGAATCTGGAAAGACGCGAGCGCTGACCGCGCGGGAAAACGAGATCATTTCCGCCCTCACGAGGAGCGGAGACAGCAGCAAGACAATCAAGCGAGGAGCAAGACGTGATACAAAGCGCCGAAATAGCCGCTGACGCATCGATAGTTCAGGAGGTCGTGCGGCAGGTCGGCCGCCGAATCGTGGGGCAGGATTACATGGTCGAGCGGCTCCTTATAAGTCTGCTGACCGGCGGTCACGTACTTCTCGAGGGCGTTCCCGGACTCGCAAAGACGCTCACTGTGAGGACCCTCGCTGAAACGATCAACACCAGCTTCAGTCGAATACAGTTCACTCCTGACCTTCTGCCGGCCGACGTCGTCGGCACCCAGATCTACGATCAATCCAACGGAAAATTCTCGGTGAAGAAGGGCCCGATCTTCGCCAACATCATCCTGGCCGACGAAATCAACCGCGCTCCAGCCAAGGTGCAGGCCGCGCTTCTGGAAGCGATGCAGGAGAAGCAGGTCACCATAGGCGGAACTACACACATCCTCGAGGAACCAGTCCTGGTACTCGCGACTCAGAACCCAATCGAGCAGGAAGGGACGTATCCGCTTCCCGAGGCGCAGGTCGACCGGTTCATGCTCAAGCTGCACGTCGGGTATCCGACGCGCGACGAGGAGAAGGAAGTTCTGCGAAGGATGGCGAGCGGAGAGCCGATACCGGTGGACCGCGTCGCCACACCGGCGCAGATTCTCGCCACGCGCCGCCACATCGCCGAGCTGTACATGGACGATCGGATCGTCGACTACATCGTCGACATCGTCCACGCCACCCGGAATCCGGAGCAGGCAGGGCTGCCGGACCTTAAGCCGCTGATCGAGTTCGGTGCCAGTCCGCGCGCGACTCTTTCCCTGGCGCAGGCTTCCCGCGCGCACGCATTTCTTCGGGGGCGGGCGTTCGTGACGCCAGACGACGTGAAGGCGATCGCGCCCGACGTGCTCCGCCATCGCGTGCTCCGCACCTATGAGGCCGAGGCTGAAGAGGTGACGAGCGACGAGATAGTAAACCGCGTCCTCGAGGCGATCCCGGCTCCGTGATCGGGAAGTTCCGTCTCCGCCGAAAAAAGGCCGCACCGCCTCGCACCCCGGAAAAACCGATGGGCGTGCCGCCGGAGATCCTGCGGCAGGTAAAGCTCATCGAGCTGCGGACACGTGGCCTGGTCAACTCCGTCTTCACCGGCGAGTACCGTTCCGTGTTCAAGGGTCAGGGAATGGAGTTCTCCGAAGTGCGGGAGTACCAGCCGGGCGACGAGGTTCGATCGATCGACTGGAACGTCACCGCCCGCATGCGTCGTCCATTCGTCAAGCGCTATATCGAGGAGCGCGAGCTGACGGTCATGCTCGTGGTGGATCTTTCCGGATCGGAAAGATTCGGGACAGTCAAGCGATTCAAGAGCGAGCTGGCCAGCGAGCTCGCCGCGGTTCTGGCGATGTCGGCCATCAGGAACAACGATCGGGTTGGTGTTCTGCTGTTCACGGACCGCGTCGAGCACGTGATTCCACCGAGGAAGGGAAGGCGGCACGTGCTGCGCATCATACGCGACCTCCTCGCTTTCGAGCCAGTGGGTCGCGGTACTGACATGGTCACGGCAATCGACTATGTCGCGCGGATGCTCAACGAGCACGCGATCGTATTCATCGTCTCCGACTTTCTAGAGGGTGACATCGATCATCCGCTCAAGCTCCTGGCCCAGCGCCATGACGTCGTCGCCGTAACCGTAGAGGATCCGAGCGAGCGCCTTCTGCCGGACATCGGCGTCGCCCGGCTCATCGACCCCGAAACTGGAGAAACGTTCGAGGTCGATACCAGCAGCCCACAGGTCCGCAATTCGTATTCGGAACGCGTCTCGGCGGAAAGAGAAGCGCGGAAGCACTTGCTGCGCCGACTCGCGATAGATGAAGTCGCGGTGCGCACCGAAGCGGGCGTCGTGGAACCCCTGCTCCGGTTTTTTCGCGCACGAGAGACGAGGCGCCGCCGGTGATAAGGGTCGGTGTCGGCCTTCTCCTGCTGCAGGCGGTTCTTCCTGCGTCGGCGCGGACCCAGCAAACTGCAGGCGCGTCGATACCCGTGCAGATGGGGTACAGGGTCAATCCAGACACTGTGATCATCGGGCAGCCCTTCAATCTGTTCGTGAAGATTGCGGCGCCGATGGGCGTTCGTTTTGAGTTTCCAGCCGGTCCTGACACTGCGATGCAAAACGGCGTTCGGCCCATCGAGCTGCGCGGCGAGAAGCTCGTCTCGATGCTGGGCGATACCGCGGTCGCGCTCTACCATCTCGTCGCGTGGGACGTCGGGATCCAACCACTTAGGCTACCCGATATTCGAGCCGCTCTCGGTGGACAGGAGCGTCGGCTGCCGCTGAGCGGCGCGTTCGTGTTCGTGAAGTCGATTCTGCCGGCGGACACTTCGCTGAGGGTCCCCAAGCCGCCACGCCCGCTGATCATTCTTCCGGTGTTCAACTGGTGGCCATGGCTCGCGCTACTCGCCGCGCTCATTGCGGCGGTTCTTCTGTGGTGGGCATGGCGACGTTACCGAAACCGCCCGCAGAAATCCGTTGATCCCTATGTGCGCGCGCAACGCGAGTTCGAGCGAATCGAGCGAATGGGACTTCTCGAGGCTGATCGCGGAGCAGAGTATTTCGCGCTGTTCGTCGATGTCGCGCGCGAGTATCTCGCAGCGCGTGTGCCTGGGGTCCGCCGCTCCGACACGACCTCCGAGCTCTTGCGAGCTATGCAGCCGCACGACGGCGCCGAAGCGGAGCTTCCCGGACTCCTCGAGCGTGCGGATCTCGTCAAATTCGCGCGGGAAGGTCTGACCCGCGACGGGGCAAGCGCGGCGGCGCTGGCGATTCGCGCGATCGTGGACCACGTCGAAGCGAGGCTCAACCCGGAATCAGAGCCAGCGAAAAAAGCGGCGACGCGGGAGCGGGCGGCGTGAGCGTCTTCGGCCTGTTCGAGTTCTACACACCGGAAGCACTGTGGTTGTTGCTACTGCTTCCGATCTGGTGGCTGTGGCGACGCAGTCGTCGGAAGGACGCGATCGTCTTTTCGCGCACGTCAGTGCTCGCGACGGGGCCGGCGACCGGAAGCTGGATTCCGAAAATCATCTTCCTGCTCCGCAACGTCGCGTTGGCTCTTCTGGTCATCGCGCTCGCTCGGCCGCGCTCAGGCGCGCACATAGAAAAACAGACCAGCGAAGGCATCAACATAGTGCTGGCGATCGATCTGTCGAGCTCGATGCTCGCGCTCGATTTTCGTCCGGCCAACCGAATCGAAGTCGCCAAGCAGAAGGTGAAGCAGTTCATCTCTCGACGCACTTCCGACAGAATCGGAATCGTAGCATTTGCGGGCGAAGCGCTCACCCAGGTCCCGCTAACCACGGACTATCCAGTCGTAATGCAGGCGGTGACGAATCTCCAGGCGGGACAGCTGGAGGATGGGACGGCGATCGGCACGGCTATAGCGACGGCTGCCAATCGGTTGCGGGATGCACCTGGAAGATCGCGGGTGATGATCATCCTTACTGACGGCGTGAACAATCGCGGGTCTGTCGATCCGCTTACCGCAGCGAAGGCGGCGGCCGCGTATGGAATCAAGATCTATGGGATCGGCGTTGGCAGCGTCGGAATGGCGCCGGTACCGGTCGGGCGGAATGCCGCTGGCGGGCTGAACTACGAGTATCAGCCGGTTCAAATCGACGAAGCTCTGCTCACCAACATCGCGCGGATGACCGGGGGCAGATATTTCCGGGCGCGCGACGCGGCAGCTCTCCAGAACATCTATTCCTACATCGATCAGATGGAGAGGGCGCCGGTCCATTCGACGACCACCGTGAGATATAGAGAGCTGTTTCGCTGGCCGCTGATCCTCGGACTGCTCGCGCTGTTTGCGGAGCTGGCGTTGGTGGCGTGGAAGGCGCCGCTGCCATGACCGATTTCATGCGCTTCGTGCAATGGCCGTGGGCGCTACCTCTGGCGGTAGCGCTGGCAATCGTGACGGGTTGGTTCGTTCTCTGGGGTGTGCGCGCCCGCACTCAGCGACTTTCGAAACTTGGCACTCCTTCGATGATCGCGCGTCTGGCGCCCTCGGTGACTCCGCACCGCGCATGGACCAGGGTTCTGCGCGCCGCTCTGGCGACGTTGCTGCTCGGGTTTGCCTTCGCCGGCCCGCGGTGGGGAGTGGAACAGACCGTGGTGAAACAACAGGGCGTCGACGTCGTACTCGCCCTCGACGCGTCGCTTTCGATGCTGGCTACCGACGAAAGGCCCAGCAGGCTTCAGGCGATGAAGCAGGAGATCAACAGACTTCGCGATCTTTCGCCGGGAGACCGGTTTGCTCTGCTCGCGTTCGCTGGCCGAAGCTACATCCTCACTCCCTTGACCGTCGACAACAGTGCGCTCGACCTATTTCTGCAGAACCTGGATCCATCAATCGTCGGGCAGGGCGGAAGCTCCTTGGCCAGCGCGCTGAGACAGGCGACGAATTTGCTGGCCCTGAACAAAGCCGCCGGGGATCGGGCGATTATTCTGATGAGCGACGGGGAAGGGTTCGACAACCCCGACGAGGTGCTCACCGAAGCTCGACGCGCGAAGGACATGGGACTCAGCGTGATCACAGTCGGCTACGGCACGACCCAGGGATCGACGATCCCCGTTGTCGAGAACCGTGTCGTGACACAGAAGCGCGACGAGAACGGTAATGTGGTCGTAACGCATTACGATCCGCAGCTGTTGAAGCAGATTGCGGACGAGGCGAAGGGAGTGTTCATCGACGCACGGACGCCTGACAAGGCGGGCAAGATCCGCCTGACGCTCAACAACCTGCGCGCAAATCCGCGGTCTGTCGTTTCCGGGGAGAATCTCGGTGTGCAATACCAGTGGTTCGTTCTTGCGGCGCTGATACTACTTCTCGCGGACACATTCTCGCAGACTCGTCGCCGTCGCCGGCGCGCGATCGCCGCGGCGGCAACTACCGCAACAATGCTTTTGCTGACTGCGTCGTGCAACCGGGCTCCGCCGCGTGACAAGAACGCGATCGCATCCTACAACACCGGGACAACGCTCCTCGCGCGCGATTCACTGAAGCTGGCTGTGCCGCCGCTGACCAAAGCAGCGGATTCAAAGGACACCGAAGTCAGGCACCACGCCCGATTCAATCTTGGTTTGGATTACCTGGTTCAGGGTCGTCGCGCAAAGGATTCCGCCGACGTGCCACTCGACAGCGCCCTGTTCCGATACAAGCAGATCCTGGAGCTCGCGGTCGCCGATTCGGATGCGCGCTGGAACTACGAGCTGGCGCTTCGTCAGAAAAAAGGTGGCGGAGGAGGCGGGGGAGGAGGAGGCGGGGGCGGCGGCGGAGGAAAGAGCAACAACCCAAGTCCTTCCCCGGCGCAGAGCCAGAATCAGGCTCCGGCACCCAAACCGGTACCAGGGATGACACCGCAACAGGCAGAAGCGGTGCTCAACGCGGCCGAGGACCAGGAGACCGACGTACAAGGCAAACGACAGAAAAAGAACGTGCCGACCCCGCCAAGGGGAAAGGATTGGTAGCTTCGGTACCAGCATGTCCTTGATTTCAATTCTTCCAAGCGCCGTCGCCGACCAGATTGCGGCGGGAGAAGTTGTCGAACGACCTTCATCGGTGGTGAAGGAGCTCGTCGAGAACTCTATCGACGCGGGAGCGTTGGGGATCGAGATCGCTCTGGAGGATGGGGGGCGGAAACTGGTTCGCGTAAGCGACGACGGCGCGGGGATGTCCGCGGACGATGTGCCCCTCGCGCTAGCCCGGCATGGCACGTCGAAGATCACCAAGGCCTCGGACCTCGTGGGCGTCGCGACGTTCGGCTTCCGCGGTGAGGCACTTCCCGCGATCGCTTCCGTCTCGCAGTTCGAGATTCAGACGGCGGCCGCCGATGGGGAAGGGACTTCGACCAAAGTGATTGGAGGTCAGATCGGTCGCCCGGAACGCGTAGCTCGGCGACGCGGTACGACCGTCACAGTCGCGCAGCTTTTCTACAACGTGCCGGCGCGACTCAAATTCCTGCGGAGCGCGCGATCCGAGTGGCGGAGCACGGTTGAGTCTCTCACCGCGCTCGCACTCACCAAGCCGACCGTTCGGATCAATGTCACGCACGACGGGCGGAGCGCTCTCACGCTCCCACCGGTCACGAGCGTCCGCTCGCGACTGGGCGCCATCTGGGGCGGGCGGTACGCGGAAGATCTGCTCGACGTCGAGGACGTGGCCGGTCCAATCCATACGAGCGGCCTGGTGCAGAGGCCCGCCGATGTCGGAACTTCGACGCGGCGCGCGTTCCTCTCGATCAACGGCCGCGCCGTTCGCGACGCGGGGATCGCGCGTGCGGCTGAAGCCGCTTACCGCTCTACGATAATCGCTGGCGTGAGGCCGTCGTTCTTTCTCAACGTAACAGTTCCTGCTGACTCGGTCGATGTGAACGTGCATCCCGCCAAAGCGGAAGTTCGCTTCCGCGATAGATGGACTGTAGAGCGCGCGGTCGAAGCGGCAGTTCGACGCGCACTCGGAAACTTCGAAAGTGCTGCCTCACTCGGATTCCGTGGCTCGAGCTTCAGCTTTCGACCCGCCGACCTGCCGCCCAATCCGGGCTCGGAGATTCTCCAGCCGCAAATGGCGAGAGATGTCCCGCTGTTCGATCAGTCGGTTCCCGACTTCGAGAGTGAGACGAACGAATCGGTTGCGAAAGAAATGACGGATGTCGCAGCACCTCCGGCTCCGATACCACCGCTGTTTCAGCTCCGACGGACGTATATCGGCTTCGAGCATGAGGATGGTCTCGTTCTCATCGACCAGCATTCCGCCCACGAACGAGTTCTTTACGAACAGTTCATGCGGACGCTGGAGAGCGGAGCCGCCCCCGCACAACGGCTTTTGCTTCCGCTCACTCTCCATCTCGGTCCCGCGGAAGGCGAAGCTTTCGATGCCAACCGTGAATATCTCGAACGGCTTGGATTCGAAGTCGAAGGGTTCGGAGGGCACACGTTGATCGTGAACACCGTGCCGATGCCGCACTCAAGATTTGACGCTGAGCGATGCCTGCGGGAGACCTTGGACGCTCTGACGGGAGATCGTGTTGCGGGCGCAGCCGCCAAACACGAGCGTCTCGCGGCCACAGTGGCTTGCAAGGCAGCCATCAAGGCGGGAGAAGAGCTGTCACAGGCGGAAATGCGATCTCTTTTTGCCTCACTTCGCGACACGACGCTCCCGGCACACGATGTCCACGGCAGATCGACGATTGTCCACCTCACCTGGGATGAAGTAGAGCGGCGGTTTGGCCGGCGATAAGCTGCGGATTATTTGCGGTCCTACCGCTGCGGGAAAATCCGGCCTCGCCATCGAGCTCTGCGAGACCTACAACGCAGCGATCGTCAGCGCCGATTCGCGCCAGGTTTATTGCGAGTTCAATGTGGGCACTGCCAAGCCTACCCGAGAGGAGTGCGCGCGCGTTACCCACTACGGCGTCGACGTCATCGAGCCGGAGGAGCGCTATTCCGCGGCGAGATGGTCAAGCGATGCTACGGAATGGATTGAATGCGCTGGTGAGTTGGATAAGGCGGCAGTGGTGGTCGGTGGAACTGGGCTCTACATCAAGGCTTTGGTCGAACCGCTTTTCGAGGCGCCAGATCACGATCCAAACCAGCGCGCACAGCTCGAGCGCGAGCTCGCGACTTTGTCCCCCGACGAGCTGCGCCGCTGGTGCCAGCAGCTCGATCCGGCCCGATCACACCTCGGACGCACACAGCTGCTGCGGGCGATCGAGACGGCGCTGCTCTCGGGCTCACGTATCAGCGACCTCCATTCCCGCGACAAGGCCGCGAAGCAAACCGCGGCCGATACGCAGGATCCTGCGTACCTGGTCGTGGATCCTGGCACCACACTAGGGAAGAAAATCGAGGCACGCGTCGACAGCATGCTCGCCGCCGGATGGGCCGAAGAAGTGCGTGAGCTGATGCGTACAGTTCCGTCCAACGCGCCGGCGTGGAAAGCGAGTGGCTACATGGCAATCCGGAGTCACGTCGAGGGCGCTCTCGATTTGTCATCAGCAACGCAGCGGGTCATTATTGAGACACGACAGTACGCCAAGCGGCAACGCACGTGGTTCAGAAACCAGCTGCCGGCCGCGGCTGTGACACATGTAAATCCTGATGACCCTCACGCTCTGACCATAGCGCGAGAGTGGTGGGAGAGAGCTGAGTGAAGATTGGAATTACCTGCTATCCGACGTACGGCGGATCCGGTGCCGTTGCGACGGAGCTGGGAATCGCGCTCGCCGACCGCGGGCACGAGGTCCACTTCATCACCTACCGTCAGCCGTTTCGGCTTCCGTCGTTTCTGCCGCGGATATTCTTTCATGAAGTCGACGTCGGCCGCTATCCGCTGTTCGAGTTCCCTCCGTACGATCTCGCGCTGGCAGTACGGATGCACGAGGTGGTCCGCACACACGGACTCGAGCTCCTTCATTGCCATTACGCCATTCCCCACGCCACGAGCGCGTGGATTGCACGCGAGATGCTGCGAGAGACGAATGAAGACGTTCATCTCATCACCACGCTTCACGGAACGGACATAACGATCGTCGGCCAGGACCCGTCGTTCTTTCCAATCACCAAGTTCTCGATCGAGAAGTCGGACCGCATCACGGCTGTCTCCAACTATCTGAAAGACGAGACCTGTCGGGCGTTCGGCTGCGAAAGTCACGACATTGACGTCATTCACAACTTCATCGATCCCGACATTTACAACCGGGAGAAGTATCCGCCGCTTCTCAAGAATCAGTTCGGACGCTCCAAGCCTATTCTGATGCACGTCTCGAATTTCCGCGCTGTCAAGCGCGTCAGAGATGTGATCCGGATCTATTCGGAGGTGAATCGCGAGCTTCCGTGCGTGCTGGTAATGATCGGCGATGGGCCTGACAGATCAGCAGCCGAAGAAGAAGCTCGTATGCTTGGCGTAGAGGACTCCGTCTCGTTTCTGGGAAAGCTCGAACAAATCGCACCGCTGCTTGCGGCGGCTGACTTGTTTCTGCTGCCCAGCCAGAGCGAGTCCTTTGGACTGAGCGCTCTGGAGGCGCTGGCATCGGGCGTCCCGGTCGTCGGGACGAACGCAGGTGGTCTCCCGGAAGTCGTACGTGAAGGCGAGACGGGATTCCTGTGCGCAGTCGGAGACGTCCCTGGAATGGCGGCCGCCTCGCTTGAGATAATTCAGAATCCAAAACGCTGGGCGGAGATGAGTCGCCTCGCGAGCGCCGACGCGCGAGAGCGCTTTTCGCGTGACGCAATCGTAACGAAGTACGAATCCCTGTATCGCACCTCACTTCCCACCAACACGCCATGACTCCTCTACAGGCCACCGTTCTCGGCATCATCCAGGGGCTGTCGGAATTTCTTCCGATCAGCAGCTCGGCGCACCTCACGCTCGCGCCGTGGCTTCTGGGATGGGAAGACCCAGGTCTCGCATTCGATGTAGCGCTCCACTTTGGGACTCTTCTCGCGGTGCTCTGGTACTTTCGCATGGAATGGCTCGCGCTCATTCGCGCTGCATTCGGAATCATTACCACCGGGCGAATAGAGACGCCCGAGAAGCGCAGAGTCATTTACCTGATCATCGCCACGATTCCTGGTGCGATAGGCGGGCTTTTGCTGCAGTCGAAGGCGGAGTCAGCTTTCAGAAGCCCCCAGATCATCGCCATCGCGCTCATTGTTCTTGGAATAGTGCTTTGGATCGTAGACAAGCTCGTCGACCAGCGGCGGATCTTGGGCGAGATGCGCTGGATCGACTCGCTGCTGATAGGACTCTCGCAGGTGATTGCGCTGATCCCCGGCGTGTCGCGATCGGGAGCGACCATCACGACCGCGCGCGGGCTTCGCTTCGATCGAGAAGCCGCGGCGGAATTCAGCTTTCTGATGAGCATGCCGATCATCGCGGCGGCTGTGATTCTGGAAGGTCCAAAGGCTTTGCACCAAGGCGGCCTGACAAACGAGTTGATCTCGGGGGTCGCGGCCTCGGCGATCAGCGGTTGGCTGGCGATCTCGATTCTGATGAAGTACGTGAGCCGCCACAGCTACGGCATCTTCGCGGCCTATCGTATCATCCTGGGCATCGCGGTGCTGGCGGTGGTGTACGCCCGCGGATGATACCGCGCGCCTCGATGGCGCGACCGCAGACGAATTAAGAGCCGCGTTGGGTCTTCCACGAGTAGAGCTACTAGAGTCGGCTAGCTCGACGATGGATGTCGCGCACCGGCTCGCGGCAGAGGGCGCGCCGGGGGGAACTCTCGTGATTGCAAACGAACAGACTGCCGGCCGGGGGCGCGGCGGGAAGGTCTGGCAGTCTTCGCCCGATGTCGGCCTTTGGCTGACGCTGATCGAGCGACCGGTGGATGCGTCAGGACTGGATGTTCTTTCGATAAGGGTTGGACTCGCGGCGGCCGAGTCGCTCGATCGGTTCGCGGCGGAGCCAATTCGCCTGAAATGGCCGAACGATCTTTATCTGGATCGGGGGAAGCTCGCCGGAATTCTGGTCGAGGCGCGTTGGCGGGAGCAGTCCGTCGAGTGGATCGCCATCGGAATGGGGATCAATGTCAGGCCGCCGGAGAACGTGGCGAGTTCCGCGGCTCTTGAACCCGGAACGGCGCGCATGGATGTTCTGGGCGAGCTCATCCCCGCGGTGCGGGCCGCGGCCGCGACGGCCGGAGCGCTCGATGCCGCAGAGTTGGAGAAGTTCAACGCGCGTGATCTGGCGCGCGGAAAAACGTGCAGAGAGCCGGCGATTGGTCGGGTCGCCGGAATCTCCCGCACCGGCGAGCTGCTCGTGGCGCTCGCCGATACAGTGGCTCCATTTCGGTCCGGGTCTCTTGTCTTAGAGGATTATTAATGATCGTAGTGTTCGACGTCGGTAACTCAGAGATTACGATTGGAATCTTCGACGGCGAGGAGCTGGTCTCGCACTGGCGTGTTACCACCGCCGCTCAGCGGACCGCCGACGAGCTTGCGATCCTGATTCGGTCAATCACTGGTGAGGCTCTCTCATCGGCGCACGGCACGACCGGATCGGCGATCTGTTCGGTGGTGCCCGCTATCACTCCAATGCTGGCTGAAGCATGCGAGATGTGCTTTGGCAGGAAGCCGGTGATGATCGACGCGCGCGCCAAGCTTCCGGTGGAGCTGGATGTCGAAGAGCCGTTTACCGTCGGTGCAGACAGAATCGCCAACACGCTGGCAGCCAGCCGGATCTACAAGCGGGACGCAATCGTGGTCGATCTCGGCACGGCTACGACCTACGACTGCATTACGGCGGACGGGACCTTTTTGGGCGGAGTAATCCAGCCAGGCGTGATGATCTCCGCCGACACCCTTTTTCGACGCACGGCGCAGCTCCCTGCCACAGACATCGTTCCTCCCAAACGCGTCATCGCCAGACGGACCGACGAGTGCATTCGGGCAGGGGTGCTGTATGGCGCGGTGGACTCGATCGACGGAATAGTGCGTCGCATCAAAAGGGAGTGGCCAAACAAGAACACCCCACTGGTGCTCGCGACGGGAGGGATGGCAGAGTCGATTCAGCCGCATTCGACCGAGCTGGAGCTGGTCGACCCCTTTTTGACCCTGAAGGGCATCCGTTTCGGCTACGAAATTCTGGTTGGGTGACCGTTAGGGCCACCTCAGGCCCCCCGACAGTTTCCGGGTTGACGCGGGACTCCAAAAACAGTTATGTTCATGCCTTAGCACTCACTACTGTCGAGTGCTAACAATGACCATTCCCACCATCCAGCCACATTTTCAGCAGAAGGGCAGCTAATTATGGCTACAAAAACACAAACCAGCACCAAAGTCGCCCCCCTCTCCGACCGCGTCATGATCAGAGCGCTCGAGGAGACCGAGCAGAAGCGCGGCACGTTGTTCATCCCAGATACCGCCAAGGAAAAGCCGCAGCAGGGCGAGATTATCGCCGTCGGCCCGGGCCGCTACGAGAAGAACGTTCGCGTTCCCATGGAGCTCAAAGTCGGTGACAAGGTTCTCTACGGAAAGTACAGTGGAACCGAAGTCACGATCGACGCCGAGACTTACCTGATCCTCCGCGAGTCCGATGTTCTCGCGGTCGTCGCCTAACCAACACCTAAAGAGCGAACTATATGGCAGCCAAAGAACTACACTTCAATACAGATGCGCGCGCGGCTCTCAAGCGCGGCGTCGATCAGCTTGCTGAAGCGGTAAAGGTGACGCTCGGTCCGAAGGGCCGTAATGTCGTCATCGACAAGAAGTTCGGTGCGCCGACGGTCACCAAGGACGGCGTCACTGTAGCAAAGGAGATCGAGCTTTCGGATCCGCTCGAGAACATGGGCGCGCAGATGGTGAAGGAAGTCGCGACCAAGACGAGTGACCTCGCTGGAGACGGCACCACCACCGCGACGGTCCTGGCGCAAGCGATCTTCCGCGAAGGCCTCAAGAACGTCACTGCTGGCGTGAACCCGATGGCGCTCAAGCGCGGCATCGATGCGGCCGTCAGCGCAATCGTCGAAGAGCTCAAAAAGATGAGCGTTCCGACCAAGGGAAAGAAGGAAATCGCCCAGGTCGGATCGATCTCCGCCAACAACGACAAGGAGATCGGAGATCTGATCGCCGACGCGATGGAGAAGGTCGGGAAGGACGGCGTCATTACCGTCGAAGAGGCGAAAGGCCTCGAGACGACGCTGGAGACCGTGGAAGGAATGCAGTTCGACCGTGGATACCTCTCGCCGTACTTCGTCACCGATCCCGAGAAGATGGAAGCCGTCCTCGAAGACGCGCTGATCCTGATCCACGACAAGAAGATTTCATCCATGAAAGACTTGCTCCCCATCCTCGAGAAGGTCGCTCAGCTCGGCAAGCCGCTGCTGATCATCGCCGAGGACATCGAAGGTGAGGCGCTGGCTACTTTGGTAGTCAACAAGCTTCGCGGCACCCTCCGCGTGGCCTCCGTCAAGGCGCCGGGCTTCGGTGATCGTCGCAAGGCAATGCTCGAGGATATTGCTGTTCTAACGGGCGGCCAGGTCATTTCCGAGGAAGTCGGATTCAAGCTGGAAAACGCCGTCGTGACCGACCTTGGTCGCGCCAAGCGTGTCGTCGTCGACAAGGAAGCCACCACCATCATCGATGGCCAGGGCGACGAGGAGAAGATCAAGGGACGCATCAAGGAGCTGAAAGCCGCGATCGAGAAGACCACCTCCGATTACGACCGTGAGAAGCTGCAGGAGCGTCTCGCCAAGCTCGCCGGCGGTGTTGCGGTGATCAATGTTGGTGCCGCGACCGAGAGCGAGATGAAGGAGAAGAAGGCGCGTGTTGAGGACGCCCTTCATGCAACGCGCGCTGCGGTCGAAGAGGGAATCGTCCCGGGCGGCGGCGTCGCACTCGTGCGCGCTCAGAAGGCGCTCAAAGGCCTCAAGCTCGCCGAAGCAGACGAGCAGATCGGTGTCGACATCATCCGTC
>JAXDME010000170.1:0-3291 GCA_034666285.1 Gemmatimonadaceae bacterium
CGCGCACTCAGGTCTGTTCTGCGAGGAGCTGGATCACGCGCGCGGCCAGAGCATCGGTATCGAACTCGGTGCCGTCAACCGCTCTCCAAACGTTGTCGTCCGTGGGTCCTTCGATCGGGCGAACCACAAGTTCCTTTACCACTTTCGCGCCTTCCGGATTGGCGGCTCTCCCTCGGCGCGACACGACTCCTTTCCACACCACTACATGCAGCTCGCCGAGTGGCGTGTCCTTTCCCGTCTTCGAGAACCATGACACGCTGACGGCAGCGGTCGGCGCCTGCAGCACACATCCGTTGGGCGTGCGATGTTGCTCGACGTCGAGTGACAGTGTATCACCCCTCTTGAGCACCTTCTCGGGGGCGAGCTGGTCCAGAAGCGCGGTGACCGCGCGCTGAACAATGTTCTTCTCCTTCGCGCTTCGCGAAGCAGTCCATGGAGCAAGGGGCTTGTCTGAGTCAGCCATTTGTCGGCACGAGATTTCTGTGAGGTGGCTTTGGTGATGATTCTATAGTACAAATCTACACCCAGCTGCAACCCCATTCACCGCATTCGCTTAGCGCTGGCGAATGAGGTCGAAATCGATCTCGAGCCGTATGGTGTCTGCGACGCTCAGTAGCACCGGGACGCGCGGCTGGGCCATCTGTATGTCGTTGAAGGTGAACGCAGTAGCGGCCGCACCGGTCACTCTGCCATCGGCGAATTTCGCCGCTCCGTTCCAGACGGTGGGTCGCGTCACCCCGTGAACCGTGAGATTTGCCGTCATCTCGATCGGCGCCGTGCCCGAGCTCGGAAGCGGAAGGCTGACCCCGCGAACCGAAGTAGGGACCAGCACGATGCTCGGGTACTGCTGCGCATCGAGCAAGCGTCCGCGCACGTAGCCATCCCGCCTGTTCTGGTCGCTCACGAACGTTCCCGCATCGAGGACGAACCTGGACGACTGCGAAATTACGTTCCCCTTTGAGTCGAATTCGATCGCGCCGCTGAGCGTTTTCGTCTCGCCGATCGCGTCGTTCGGGAGATCGTGTCCCATCAGCTGCTCGCGAACCCTATAGCGCGCCACATTTCCGGTCGGTGAGAGGACGAGGCGTAGCGCTGGCGCGGTGGCAGACCTTGTCTGCGCCGATTGCACCGTTGCCGGAGGCGCGGAACCAGCGTAAGCCGTTCGAGGCTCACCCGACGAACAGCCCAACACAGGTACCAGTGCAATAAACGCTACCCGGATCCACTTCATGTAGGAAATCCTCCCGAGAAAAAAGTGTTCACTCCAAGTTAACCGACGTTGACACCGAGGTTGATCACACCCGCGTAGCCGTCGGCGGTCTTCGAGGTCTGAAGGGTCAGACCTGCCTTGTCATTCGCCGACAGGCTGTTGTAGATGCCGTCGTTGGCGTTGCGCGTGTTGCGACTTCCGCGCGAGCTGTACGGGCTCTGGGTGTGGACCGAATCCGTCAGGGAGTCATCGAAGAAGAACTGCGAAGTAAACTCGTATGTCTTCGAAGAACCCGCGTAGAGACGGAGCTTGAAGTGGACGTGAACGGCACGTCCACTGTACCATCCTGGATAGATGGTGGTGAACGCGACGATGCCGTTCGCATCCGTTATCTGATAGCCGCGTAAGAACTTCCTGGACGCTCCCGATACATCGGAGTAGACGCCTGTCGAGTCACAGTGCCATACGTCCAGATAAGCGCTGGTGAGCGGAGTGCACGCGCTATTCGCCACGCGCGATACGTTGAACGTCAGCCCAAGCGGAATTCCCGCTGAGACCGCGCCACTGACTGGATCCGTTCTGATGTCGGAGCGATTCAGCTTCTCGTCGACGAAGAACGGCCCTTCAGTGAGCGCAGCGCTCAGAACACAGCTCGCGCCGGCGGTGGTTGTGCCGATCGGAGTGGTTGATGAAGTGTCCGTCGCGCTCGCCGCGCCAGCTGTGCACGCGAGGAGAACGGACTGCGACACGACTACGCTCGCCGCACCCTTGGCTGCGAACCCGAGCAGATCACGACGGCTCAGGCGCGCCCGTGCCGGTGATTCAGACAAGGTCTCGAGGATGTTGTTCGACATGTATACCTCAACAAGCAGGAGTGATCGGTGCGCGTGATCGCTGCTAACGCGCTGGTGATCAGAATACACATGTCCTGAGTAGAACCCCCTACACTTGTCTTGAAATGCACCGGGGAGTTACGAACGGCACTGATGGCGTTATAGAGCCATCTGCTGTTCGAGTTTCTCGAACCGGCTGCGGCTCACCTTGAGCTTCACTCCGCCCTTGAGCTGCACGGCGTAGTCACCGCCGGGATTCCGGATCAGGGTCTCGATCAGATCCAGCCGCACGATGGCCGAGCGATGGATGCGGAAGAAGCGGGTGGGATCGAGACGCTCTTCCAGTGCCTGCATTCGCTCGCGTATCAGGTACCGCTTGTCGCCAACGTAGAGCTCGGCATACGGGCCGCTCGCGATCAGATAGTCGATCTGCTTGACGGGCACGATGCGAACCTGGCCGCGCATCTCCACCGCTATCCGCTCCAGGTATTCTCTCTTCCCACTCCCCGCTTCCCTCTTCCAGCTTCCCTCACTCAAAAGAGCGCGCAATTCCTCAGACAGCTTCGACACCTGGTTCAGCTCGATCATCTTCCGCGCCCGGCGGAAAGCCTTCTCGAACCGCTCGTCGTCGAAAGGCTTGATCAGGTAATCGATCGCGGCAAGATCGAACGCAGCTACCGCGTGATCGTACGCCGTGGTGAAGATCACCGGCGGCATCGCAGCGGCCCCGATCTCACGGACGACTTCGAGCCCCGTCTTTCCGGGCATCTGAATGTCCAGGAAGACGAGATCGGGCTCCAGCTCCCGGATCGCGGCAACAGTGCTAGGTCCGTTGTCGGTTCGGCCGACAATCTCGATGTTCTCCTCGTGGGCGAGAAGATCCTCCAGCCTCTGGCGCGCGAGACGCTCGTCGTCGGCGACCAGCACACGCAGCGCCTTCGCCGGAGTCATCGACTCGCCTCGGCTACCACAGTCGTCCTAATCTCGGCGCGCGTCCGGAAGGGCATCACTATCTGCGCTACAGTTCCGCCGCTCGGCGCCTCCGCGAGCGTGAGACTTTGCGCGCTACCATAGAGCTGCTCGAGCCGTTGGCGAATGTTCGCGAGGCCGACACCGACTTCATCGAGCCTGGCAATTTTCTGCGGGCCGGGCCCGTTGTCGGATACCGACAGCACGAGACGATCGGATTCCCTGCGCGCCAGGATTCGGATCTTGCCCGTTCCCGCCACCTTGTCTACGCCGTGTTTC
>JAXDME010000171.1:0-6108 GCA_034666285.1 Gemmatimonadaceae bacterium
CTGGTAAGGATGGGTGTGGAGTCAGGAGTGCCGCTCGACGTGCTGGCAGCAGTGGAATCGGCCAACGAGCGTCAGAAGACGATTCTCCTGGCGAAGATTCGGGGCGCTCTCGGGGAAAAGTTGGCCGGGCGCCGGGTCGCCGTCTGGGGGCTCGCCTTCAAGGCGGGAACGGACGACATGCGTGAAGCTCCGGCGCTGACGCTCATCGAGGCGCTGCTTGCCGAGGGAGTGTCGGTATGCGCTCACGATCCTGCCGCCATCGACCACGCCAGGAGTTTGCTAGGCAACCGAATAGATTATGCAGAGACTAATTATGAGGCGCTCGCCGGCGCGGACGCGTTGGTCGTAGTAACGGACTGGAACGAGTACCGCCATCCGGATTTCGAGCGGGTAAAGCGCACGCTCAAGCAGCCGGTCATCGTCGATGGCCGCAATCTTTACGACGTCGAGAAGATGCGGGAGCTGGGCGTGCGATACCATTCGATCGGGCGCCCATCCGCGTGAACATGCTCGACGGCAGAGGGTAATATCATCCGGATGTTGAGATTCAGACCCCTATTGCTGGCTCTGCTGCTCGCAGCACCGCTGGCGTGCAAACCCGCATTCGATCCAAAGATTTACACGAGCACCGACAAGCTCTACGAGGCGGCGACGGCTGAGTACAAGGCACGTCGCTACGATAACGCCGCCAAGGCATTCGAGAAGCTTACGCTCGATCTGCCCGCCCGCGATCCCCGGTTGCCCCTGTCGTTTTATTACCTGGCGCAGTCGCAGAACAAGCTCGGGGAGAACCTGCTTGCCGCGGGGACGTACAATCGCCTGATCGACGCGTTCCCCCAGGATAGCCTGGTGGACGACGCGCTGTATCTCTCCGGGCGCGCCTATCAGGAGGAATGGAGACATCCCGAGCTCGACGCCACCTACGGGAACAATGCCCTGACTGCCTATCAGTCTCTTCTCGCTAGCTATCCAGACTCTCCGTTTGCCGCGCCGGCAAAGAAGGAAATCGACAAGCTCGACGAATGGCTGGCCGAGAAGGACTACAATACCGGATACCTCTACCTGAAGAGAAAAGCGTTCGATTCGGCGATTCTCTACTTCAAGGACGTGATCCGTCTTCACCCGAATGCACCGAAGGCGAAGGACGCCTACCTGCGCTTGCTGGAGTCGTACCGCGCCATCAAATACACGGAAGACGCGCGCGACCTGTGCGACGCAGCGCGCAAGGCCTATCCGAACGACCGCGACGTCAGCAAGGCGTGCGGTCCCGCGCCCGCTACGCCGGCGACGTAGACCGATGCGAATTGGGGTATTCGGCGGCACCTTCGATCCACCCCACGTCGGTCACCTGCTTCTGGCTGCCGATGCCCGCGAGGCGCTGAGCCTCGACAGACTGATCTTCATTCCGGTTTGGGCGCAGCCGTTCAAGGTCGGAACACCGCCGGTCGCGTCGGCCCAGGACCGTCTGGAGATGGTGCGTCTCGCGGTCGCTGACGACGCCAATTACGCCGTCGATGACGCAGAAATCGACCGTAAAGGGTTATCTTACACGGTTGACACGCTCGAACATCTGGCGGCCAGGTTCCAGGGGTCGCGGCTCTTTCTGCTGATGGGACAAGACTCGTTGTCCGGGTTCCCCAAATGGCGGAACCCGGAGCGAATTCGTGAGCTGGCTACTGTGGCGGTGATGAGAAGATCCGGGGGCGCTGAGCGCGGTTTGCAAAGCGAGGCCGATGGTGTCGTATCCGTGTCGACGCGTCGTGTGGATTTGTCTTCCACTGAAGTGAGAGACCGGTTGCGTGCGGGGAAATCGATCAAGGGATTCGTGCCCGAAAGCGTCGAGAGGTTCATCGAAGCTCGCGGGCTCTATCGTTGAGAAGAAGGAATCGTCTGAGGAAATCGGGTAAATGTTGACAGGCCTGTTGAGCGGAGTGTTCGGAACTCGCCACGATCGTGAGCGCAAGCGCGTTCAGCCGATCGTCGACGAGATCAATGAGCAATACGCCCGCCTCCAGACCATCTCGGAGGACGAGCTTCGCGGCCAGACCGAAAAGTTTCGCGCGAGAATCCGTGAGGTAACGACCGACATAGAGGCGCGCATAGCCGGTCTGCGCGACCGCAAGCGCGTCGCAACCGATCCCGCCGAGCGCGAACAGATCGACAATGAGCTGAGCGGCGTCGATGGGCGAGGCGGCGTCGAGGCCGAGCTGCGGACTGCGATAGCCGAAGTTCTGGACGAGCTGTTGCCGGAAGCGTTCGCAACGGCTCGCGAGGCCGCGCGCCGGCTGGTGGGAACCAAAGTGTCGGTCACCGGTCAGGAGATGGACTGGAACATGGTTCCGTACGACGTGCAGCTAATGGGCGGCATTCAGCTACACACGGGACGGATCGCGGAGATGGCGACCGGTGAAGGCAAGACACTGGTCGCAACGCTGCCGCTGTACCTCAACGCGCTTCCGGGAAAGGGCGCGCACCTGATCACCGTCAACTCCTACCTCGCGCGTCGCGACTCGGCGTGGATGGGGCACGTCTACAAATATCTGGGGCTGACCGTCGGCTGCATCGACGACAGCGAGGCTGGCACGCAGGAGCGCCGCGCGGCCTACGAGTGCGACATCACGTACGGGACGAACAACGAGTTCGGGTTCGACTATCTGCGTGACAACATGGTGCAGTCGCTGGAGCAGCGTGTTCAGCGCAACCACGTCTTTGCGATCGTCGATGAAGTGGACTCGGTGCTCATCGACGAGGCGCGCACGCCGCTCATCATCTCGGGCCCTGTGGGCAACGAGAGCGACGCCGAATACGCGCAGCACAATGCAGCGGTGGCTCGGCTGGTTCGGAGACAGACAGATCTGGTTAACGCGCTCGTCGCCGCCGGAGAGAAAGCTTTCGAAGCGGGCGACAGCGACGCAGCTGCTGTCAATCTGTACAAGGCGCAGATGGGCGGCCCGAAGAACAAGCGGCTGCTCAAGATGTTCCAGGAGACGGGTGCGAAGCAGCTGGTGCAGAAGATGGAGCTGCAGCACCTCTCCGACCGACGACTGCCTGCGAGCAAGCAACAGTACCGGGATATCGAGGACGACCTGCTGTACGTTCTCGATGAAAAGGGTCAGCAGGTCCATCTGACCGATCAGGGCGTCGACTTCATGTCGCCGAACGCTCACGACGAGTTCATTCTTCCCGATCTGTCCCAGGAAGTTCACGCGATCGATCACGACCCGGAAATGAGTGCAGCGGACAAGCTCGCCGCGCGGGACAAGCTCAATCGAGACTATGCCGCGAGGAGCGAGCGCCTAAACATCGTACACCAGCTTCTGCGTGCGCACGCCTTGTTCGAGCGCGACGTCAACTACGTCGTGCAGGACGGGCAGGTGCTGATCGTCGACGAATTCACCGGTCGCACGATGCACGGCCGACGCTGGTCGGAAGGGCTGCACCAGGCTGTCGAAGCGAAGGAAGGCGTACAGGTCAAAGGCGAGACGCAGACTCTCGCCACGATCACCATCCAGAACTATTTCCGGCTGTACGAGAAGCTCGCCGGTATGACCGGCACGGCCGAGACGGAAGAAACGGAGTTCCACGAGATCTACAAGCTCGGGGTGTCGGTGATCCCGACGAACCAGCCCGTGATCCGGGACGACAGGCAGGATCTCGTCTACAAGACGCGTCGCGAGAAGTACAACGCGATTCTCGAGGAGACCCAGCGTCTTCATGGGCTCGGTTTCCCTGTGCTCGTAGGAACGGTGAGCGTTGAGGTGTCGGAGACACTGTCGCGGATGTTCAAGCGCGGGGGGATTCCGCACAACGTTCTCAACGCGAAGTACCACCAGCGCGAAGCCGAGATCGTCGCCGGCGCGGGTCAGCCGGGTGCGGTGACGATCGCCACCAACATGGCAGGCCGCGGAACGGACATTAAGCTCGGACCCGGCGTCACCGAGTCGAAGCCGTCGCAGCGGAAAGACGCCGAGAACCAGATTGTCGACGTCGTCGAGTGGGGCGGGCTGCACATCATCGGGTCCGAGCGTCACGAGTCGCGTCGCATCGACCGGCAGCTGCGCGGGCGCGCCGGACGTCAGGGCGATCCCGGAGCATCCCAGTTCTTCCTGTCTCTCGAAGACGACTTGATGCGGCTGTTCGGGTCTGATCGTATCGCGAAGCTGATGGACCGGATGGGTGCGGAAGAGGGCGAGATGCTCACGCACTCGCTCATCACGCGCTCGATCGAGCAGGCGCAGAAGCGCGTCGAGCTCCAGAACTTTCAGTCGCGCAAACGATTGCTCGAGTACGACGACGTGATGAACCAGCAGCGTGAGGTGATCTACTCGCTGCGCTCGTTCGCGCTCGAGGGCGGGGAGGAGCTGAAGGCAGAAGCCGAGAAGATGATCGAGAAGGGCGTCTCGAAGCGCGTCGAGAACATGTTGAACACCTTCGACTCGCAGGAAGAATGGGATTTCGCGCTAGTGCGTCAGGATCTGCTGATGCATTACATGCTGACGGTTCCGGGCTACGAAGACGGCAGCCTCCCGACGAGCGAAGAAGATGCGGAGACCCGGGCGATCGAGGCGGGCCGCAAGGCGTTCGCGGACAAGCTCGAGAGCCTCGGCGAATACTCGGATCAGCTTCTATCGCTCGTCATGCTCCATGTGCTCGACGAGAAGTGGAAGGATCACCTCTACGATCTGGACCAGCTCCGCAATGCCATCGGCTATCGCTCGTGGGGCCAGAAGGATCCGCTGATCGAGTACAAGCACGAGGCGTACAACATGTTCGTGGATCTGATGGGCGACATTCACAACACGTTCACCGAGAGATTCCTCCGCGCGCAGATCACGTTCGAGCAGCCGCGTCCGTTGCCGCCGATGTTCCTGAGCGGGGACGACGACGATGCTCAGGGAGGAAACGGAGCGCCGCGCAGACCGAAGGGGCCTAGCGGGCCGACCAAGCGCTTCAACGCGCTTGGCGTGCTCGAGGATGTGCCCGCAGGCGAGGAAGAGGGGACGGACGCGACTCTCGACATCGGGCCGTCAGAAGCACCCGAACATGGCGCCTCAGTTCGTCCGGAACCGACGGTTCACGTTGGAGGAAGGAGCTCGCCGCTGAGCAAGGCGATGGCTGCCGCCCCGATCCCGGGCGTCCCAGGAGGCGCGGAAAACGGAAAGGACTGGACGAATGTCGGACGGAATGATCCCTGTCCGTGCGGGTCAGGGAAGAAGTTCAAGAAATGTCATGGAGCCACGCTCTAGCGCTTTCTTGACCGGCCACTCGGTCTGGCATCTAGGTTTTAGGGTGATACGGATTTGGCGGATTGGACGGATCAACCTGATCGCTCCAGAGGGCTTACGGCTCCTGTCGCCAGGCCGGGATTGTTTGGGAACGGCCGCTCGGGACCCTTCGGTTGCGGATTAAACCTCGGCTACGAGACAAACAAATACAAAAAGATCACGGTCCGCAGGAAGGAGTCTTACGGCCGGTTGGAATGATCCGCCCGATCCGTTCAATCCGTAAAATCCGTCTAACCTTGAACATCGATGCTTGTGGCGCGGCATACGGCCGAACGATGCTCGTCCGTGCGGCTCGGGGACGATGTTCAGGAAATGCAGTGGGTGACCGGTGACGGTTGGGCGAATCGCCCCAGTTCGGTGGGGAATACTTGGCACCGCCAACATTGCGCTGAAGAAGGTCATTCCCGGAATGCGAGCGAGCTCGCTGGCGCAGGTGGTCGCGATTGCATCGCGGGACATCGGCAAGGCGCAGGCGGCCGCGGACCGCCTAGGGATTCCGCGGGCGTATGGCTCCTACGAGGAGCTGATCGATGACCCAGACATCGACGCGATTTACAATCCGTTGCCGAATCATCTCCATGTGCCGTGGTCGATTCGAGCCGCAGAGAAGGGAAAGCACGTGCTGTGCGAGAAGCCGATCGGATTGACGGCGCGCGAAGTCGCGGATCTGCTCGACGTCCGCGACAGAACCGGTGTAAAGATTGGCGAAGCCTTCATGGTCCGGACGCATCCGCAGTGGCTCAAAGTGAAAGAGATCGTCGCGTCGGGCAGGATCGGCGAGCTGCGCCTGATCGCCGGTCATTTCAGCTACTTTCGGCGCGAT
>JAXDME010000172.1:0-13233 GCA_034666285.1 Gemmatimonadaceae bacterium
GGTGTCGCCGCGCTCGAAGTCCATGTAGTACTCCTTTCCCTCGCGCCTCACCCACACCTTGAGCTGCTCGGACAGCGCGTTCACGACGGACACACCCACGCCGTGCAATCCACCGGAAACCTTGTACGAGTTCTTGTCGAACTTGCCGCCGGCGTGCAGCACCGTCATCGCCAGCTCGACGCCCGGAATCTTCTCGGTCGGATGGATGTCGACCGGAATTCCGCGGCCATCATCGACAACCTTGATCGAGTCGTCGGCGTGAATCGTCACCTCGACGTGCGTCGCGTGACCCGCCAGTGCCTCATCGATCGAGTTATCGACTACTTCGTAAACCAGGTGGTGGAGACCCCTCGAGGACGTGCTCCCGATGTACATGCCGGGACGTTTGCGTACTGCCTCGAGACCTTTTAATACCTGGATCTGGCCAGCGTCGTAACGCGGCGCGCTGACTTCTGCTGTTGCTGTCTTCGCCATTTATTGCCGGTGGGAAATTTCGATTTGAAGGCTGCGGAAGTCGCGGAATTCGAGAGTTCATTTGAGCGTAGAACACCATGAATTCGAGAGTTCTTTCCCGTGCAGAACACTTTGAATTCGGCCCGTCTTCGGCAGCTTTCAATCTAAACCTTTCCGAGAGCCAATGCAACCTCAGCAGGTAATCGGAAGTCAATGGGCCGCAACGAGTTACGAGCCCAATCACGAGTCGACGAGCCCGTCGTTCGGTGAAGGGTCGCATCCAACGAAACGCATCTGGAAATGTGACATGCATCTGCACTGCCGAGTCCCTGGATCAGCATCCACGGAGAGACAATGCGTCACACCAGAAGCTCGCTGTTTTTTGCTTTGACGATCTTTGCGTCACTGACGCCCGCGCTCGGTGCGCAGAGCCGCACACGCTTCGGCGATACGTGGCCCACAACTGATCTGACGCCGGCACAGAGCACGTTCGCGAAAGCCTATCTCGCGGCGATCACCGGATCCGACATCGAGCGCTACAAGAAGCTCCTGCATCCTGCCACGCGCGCCTGCATCAACGCAGAGACCGCCGCCTACTTCCAGACGGTCTTCGATCGCCGCGTCGGCAGAAGCGCGCCCAATGCCAAACTGAGCGTCGAGACGCTGCCCGCGAAGTTCGCCATGTTCGATGCATTCGCCACGCAGGGCATGGTCTACCCAGTGCGGCCAACGCACGCGTTTTACATCGATCTGGTTTCGACGCGGACAAAGGACGAGTCAATCATTGCATTCTCCGAACTCGATCAGGGCGTGTGGTACGAAGTGCTTCCGTGTCCGACAGCGAAGGCGCTCGACGACATGAAGAAGGGGCAAGCGAAGAACGCGGTTGAGATGGCGAAGGCTCGCGATCTGGCGGCTTCGATTCAGGAACCGCTCCGTGCCGAGATGCTTGCGCTGATCAAAGGCGACAGGCAGATGAGTGCGGCGAAGCGGTATTCCGACGCCACGCATGTCGACTTCAGTATGGCGAGGCGGGTTGTCGACGCTCTCGTGGAGAAAAAACAGTAAGACGCGCTCTCGCGGTACTCAGCGCATCAACTGCAGTCTGATTTTCCTGATTCGGGTTCGACCTGCCTTCGCATTGAGCGCACGGAGCAGCTGAGGCTCCATTAACGACAGCTCGGTCATCCAGCCGTTGGTCTTCACCGACACGAACAGCGTCCCGTCCTGCGTCACCGACACGGGCTTGGTCACTTTCGCGATCTGCTTGCCGACCAGCATCTCCCATTCGGGGACGACCTGCGCCGCTTCGACGCGCTCCTCGAGCTTCGAGTCTTTCAGAAAAGCGCCGAGCACGTTGCCCAGCGCTTCTGGCTTTCTCTTTCTCTCTTCGGGATCGCGCTTTCTCACACGCTCACCGGCAACGCGCGGAATGAATCAACGACGCGCTCCGCGGACATGAGCGATCTTTCGTATGTATCTCCCGTTTTCCACCGCATCGAGCATCACGCGCGCGACCTCTTCCTTCCTGATCAGCATTCCACCGGAGTCCGCAGGCTCGACGAGCGACGAAACGGATTGCTCGTCGGGCGCCGAGTCCGTCATTCGCGGGGCTTTAAACACGGTCCAGTCGAGATCGCTCGCCGAAACCAGCTTCTCCATCGCGCGTTGGTCCCTCGCGAAATGGCGCAGAACGGTGCGCGACACGACGCGATTCACCAGGCCAATGTTCTTGTCGTTCAACGCGGAAGATAGAATCACGAGTCTTCTGGCTCCCGCTTTTTGCATTGCAGCGATCGTGGCGCGCGAGCTGTCCTCGAGCACCGACGTCGCGCCGAGCCCGCGCGTGCCGAGAACAGACAGCACTGCGTCGTGATTGGGCAGGGCGTCAGCGAGCTCCGCTTCGCTCATTGGATTGCCGGAAATATTGACGACTTTCGCCCTGTCCGGACCAGCAAACGCCGAGCGGCCGAACGTCGTGACGGTGTACCCTCGCGCCACTGCCTCTGCGACCAGCGCGCCCCCGGTTTTGCCGGTTGCGCCGAGTATGAACAGCCTCAGGTCGTGGGCCGTTCTGCGGTAGTCCGCCGCCTTTCGCCCACGTCCTTGTCGTACTGGGTCCAGACCCGCTCCACATCGCCTGGATTGATGTGCATCGGTGCGCCTGAGAGAATGCCGGTGACGTTCCGGAACGGCCGACCCATCTGCATTCCGCCCTTGCCGATGGTGAACTCGCGAATCGCCTTGTCGTGCGCCGAGCCGCGCATCTTGAGCACGGTCAATCCGCGCTTCATCTCGCCGAACATCTCAACGTAGCGCAGCAGGATGATCGAATCCGTGAGCGTGGAGATATGCGACTCGGTAATCGAGTCGCCACCCATAAGACTGCCGGTGGTCGATGTGAAGAGCCCGGTTATCTCCTGGTGCTTGATGAACGATGTCAGTCCGATCACGAACTCACGGAACGCCTTGACCGTTCCCACGTTCTCGAGTGCCGAGAGACTGTCGAGCGCAACGCGCCGCGGCTTGAAGTCGTGGATGATTGCCTGGATCGTGACGAGCCAGTCCTCGAGGCCCGACACATCGGGATAATCACAAACGACGCGCAGCATCCCGTCGCGTTCCATCTTGTCGAAATCGAATCCCCATCCGGTTGCGTTGCGAACAAGCTGGTCCCGACTTTCCTCGAACGCGAGCAGCAGGCACTTCTCTCCCGCCGCCGCGCCACCCTGCAGGAATTGCGACATCGTCAGCGTCTTGCCCGTTCCCGTCGCTCCGGAAACGAGCGTCACCGAATCGCGGAAGAGCCCGCCACCGCACATCTCGTCGAGCTCGACGTTGCCGGACGAGATCCGCGCGGTGGACGATTTCATGCTCAGCTGCATGGCCGACAGCGGGATGACGATCACGCCGCCTTTGGGAACGATCGTGAATGGATATTCTCCCTTCTGATGGTCGCAGCCGCGGAACTTGAGGATCTCGATGGTGCGTCGGCGGGTCTCGTCCTCCAGCGCGTTGCGGAGAATCATGACGTTGTCGGCGATGAATTCCTCGACGCCAAACCGCGCGATCGCTCCGTGATCGTCCGTTCGTTCGGCAGTGAGCACGGCGGTGACGCCCATGGCTTTCAGCGCGGAGGCAATTCGGAACAGCTCTCCGCGAACCATCGACTGGTCCGAAAACTGGGAGAACACCGCTCCGAGGGAGTCGACCGACACGCGAGTCGCATTCACTTTCTTGACGGCGTTCTGAACGCGGGCGACCAGCGCGCCGAGATCGAATCCGCCGGATTCTACAGTGTCGATATCCGGGTCGGGTGATGCATCCACGAACGAGAGTTTGCCCTCGGCTTCCCACTTGGCCAAATCCCAGCCGAAGCTATGCATGTTTTCGCGGATGTTGGCAGCGGACTCCTCGAACGTCACGAACACTCCGGGCTCACCGCGCTCGATGCCGGCGGCGATGAACTGAACGGCGAAAACAGTTTTGCCGCTGCCGGCGGTTCCCGATATCAGGGTTGTGCGATTCTTGGGCAGACCACCCTTCGCGATGATGTCGAGGCTGGAAATTCCGGTCTCGAGCTTCGTGACCGACGGATTTTTGGCCGTTTTCGTCATGACCCCTCGGCCTGCGTGGTTGAAGATGAGTTGGAGGGCACCGGTCGAACTTCGAGCCCCAGCAGAACTTTGTCCTTGTCGGAGAGGTCGCCAATTACCCGTCTGAGCGGCGGCGGGAGCTGCTTGATCAGCGTGGGCGTCGCCAGGATTTTTTCGTCTTCGGCCCGCTGCGGATGCTCGAGTACGTCTACGATCTCCAGATCGTATCGACCGTCAAGCTCCTGCGCGCAGATACGGTTGAGGTTGTCGATAGCGATGCGTGTACGAGGGCTCGTACCAGTGACGTAGAGCGTCAGGATGTATTTCGACAGGACTCCCTCCACCTCTATTAAAGGCTCGCTGGATATCATGTTTCGGGCCGGCTGGTACGAACGTCGGGCCCGCTGGTTGCAATAGTAGAGCAAAAAACAGCCCTCACGGAGGGCATTTCCCGCAAGCCGTACTATAACCAGTTGACCACCCGAACGCGGGCCTCCCCAACGGATGATCACGGAAACAGACCTTCCACCAACCACCCGAGTATCGAGCCTCCGGGCGATCATCGAGCGACTGCCGGATGGCATAGTCATCGTGGATACTCAGGGGAATATCCGGTTTGCGAATCCGGCGGCGGAGCGTTTGTTCGACCGTAGCGCAGAGGACCTGTTTGGGACGTCGTTCGGATTTCCGGTGGTCGTCGGCGAGACGACGGAAATCGACATTGTTCAGCGGGGTGGGGGCGGGGTCGTTTTTGCCGAGCTTCGTGTGGTCGAAACCGAATGGGAAGACGAGCACGTGCAGCTCGTTTCTCTCCGCGACATCACCGATCGCAAGCAGTCAGAAGAGCGCGCGCACCAGCTGGTGGCGGAGCGTGAGGCCCGGCTCGAGGCAGAGGCAGCGAGTCGGGCCAAGTCTGAATTCCTGGCAATCATGTCCCACGAGCTCCGCACGCCACTGAACGCCGTGCTCGGTTACTCGGAGCTGATGGAGCTGGGAATTTCCGGACCTCTTACGGACAAGATGCGGGAGCAGGTCGGGCGAATCCGCATGAGCGGCGTGCATCTGCTCGGTCTCGTCAACGACATTCTGGATCTGGCGAAGGTCGAGGCCGGTCAGCTGCAGGTCAGCTCCGATCCGGCGTCAGCCGAAGCGACGGTCACAGCGGCGCTGGCGCTGATTCAGCCGCAAGCCGCAGCGCGTGGTCTCGAGCTCACCGTCAATCCGACACCATCGCCGGTGCCGATATATCGCGGCGACGACGAGCGCGTTCGACAGGTCCTCGTCAATCTGCTTTCCAACGCCGTGAAGTTCACGCCCCCTGGAGGGAGCATCACCCTCGACCTCGGCCAATCACGCACTCCCGATCCCGAGACGCGGCTGCAGCCAAACCGGTGGTATGTGAGCTTTCGGGTTTCTGACACCGGACCCGGTATTCCTGAGGAGAAGCTGCTTTCCATTTTTGAGCCCTTCGTCCAGGCAGAAAGCGGACACTCCCGCTCGCGGGAGGGAAGCGGGCTTGGGTTGACCATTAGCCGTCGACTGGCGCGATTGATGGGCGGCGATATCTCGCTCAAGAGTGTGGTCGGCAAGGGTTCGACGTTCACGCTCTGGATGCCCGCCGATTTATCGGCGAGGGAGCCTGAACCCCAGGTAACAGTTGTCGGCCAGCCCGCAACACCTCAAGTCGCGGTAGAAGGACTCGGAGATATCGGCCTCGTGGTGCTCAACTCGATCGAGAAAACCGTTGAAAGGGTTGTCGAGCGGATGCTCGGCGATTCGAGCATCAACGTCGCGCGGGGGCTTAAGTTCTCCCAGCTCGCGGATCACCTCGCCGCTATGCTGGCAGACATCGGCGGGGCGATGGTGGTAATGGAAGAGGCGAAAGGCTCCCACTCCTCGACGCTGGCCGACGCAGTAGAAATCCAACGCCTGATCTCCGAGTTGCACGGCGCCCAACGCCAGCGACTCGGGTGGAACGAAGCGGCGTTGCGTCGCGAGTTCATGATCCTGCGCGAGGAGCTCGAGCGTGTTGTTCGCAGTGCGTCGGGGTTCGAGGAGCCGCTACCAATCGACGATGGAATCTCGGTGATCGGCAGATTTCTCGATCAGGCGGAGTACATCGCCGTTCGTGCGCTCAATTCCCGAATTGGCTCAGGGATGGCCTGACAAGTCGGCTGTTAACGGCTCCGCGGAATACGTCGTAGGATCCTGCCGGTAGAATCGCTGCAGCTGCGCGTAGAGCGCGGGATGTTTTCTCTTGAGCGCGCGCGGCTGCTCGAAGAACGACTCGGTGATCACCGCAAAAAACTCAGCGGGATTGGTCGTCCCGTAGGTGTCGATGAGTGTTGTTTCGCCGGCGTTGCTCGCGTTGCGAAGAGCGTTGAATTCCGCGCTCATCACACGCGCCCAGGCGAGGTAATCGCCGCGCGTCTCCAGTGCCGGCGTTCCGTCGCTGCTCTGATTCTCGAAATCCAATTGGTGCGCGAATTCGTGGAGCACGAGATTCTCGCCGTCGTCCGGCGCGGCAGCGCCGCGGCGAACAGCGTCCCACGCCAGCACCAGCGCGCCGAGTCGTCGTCCGGTGTGGCCGAGTCGAGCTTCGTCGCCTTCCTCCCAGATTCCGCCGCCGATGTGTCGCTCTTCCGTCGCCGTATAGCCCGACGGATACACGACGATAGAGATCAGCTCCGGATAGTAATCCGTGTCGCGGTGCAGAAGCAGCAGACACGCCTGACCCGCGATCGTGACTCTGATCTCGTCTGTCAGCTCGAGTCCGCCGACCGCCTCGAAGTGTTTCTCGGCGAGAAATACCTGGGTGTGTCCGAGAAGCTCCGCCTGGTCCTGCGCCGAGAGGCGCGCGAAGATCGGAAGATTGCGCTCGAGAATCGCGCGCCAGGCGGGAGGCACAGGCCTGGCGCGAAGTCTGGCGCGCCGGCGGGACTTGAAGAGATCGAAAACCATTACTGAAGACTACACACCAGCGCGCTACTGCGTCGTATTGTGGCACACCGCCGGCAGCCGCTCGTTGAGACGCATGACGTTGGGATTGTCGGCGCTTCGGTTCTGTCCCTTCATCAGATTGACCGCGAGCAGAGTGAGAGTGGGGCAGTCAAGCGCGGAATTCTCCAGCAGTGCGCCAATCACGTTCCGGTCTTTCGAGGTTCGAGCGATGTCGCCGAGAATCTCTTTTGGAGACGAAGGATTGCCGGCGAACCAGATGGCGAGCCCGGTCATCATACCCGGGTTGCGATAAAGCTCGCGCAGAACATTGGGCGGAGTGTTCCGATGTGCCGCGAGGGCCTGGTAGAAATAGTCGGGAAACGATTTCCGTTTGTAAACGCGCTCGAGAGTCTCGGCGCGCGTATTCGGATTTCGAACCGCCTCCAAAGCGATCCCGAGTCCCGGAGAATCCGCCACGGTGTCGAGGATATCCGGCGACATGGAATCGTTGGGCAGGGCCGCCAACAGAAAGGCGTCATCCTGCATTCGAGCGCGAACGGCGCTGTCCAGCCATGCCCGCCCACGCCCGGGATTCGCTTTCATTGCGGCAGCGATGGTGTCGCGATCGCCAGCGACCTTCGCCGAGTATGCGGCTTGTACGTCGTCGCGCGTTTGATTCCGGGCCTTGGTCTGGAGACCGCCTCTGATGTTGAACCCGACGACCATTAATGAGACCACCAATCCAGCCCACGCCATGAATCTGTTGGCGGGCTCAGCGGAAGATCGATAGCGGCCGAAAGCGAGAGCGGGTAACCCGCCGACAGCTCCGAGAAGCGGAAGACCGAGGAATGCAATGCCGGCGGTGGACGATCTCGATTGATCGATGGCCCAGATTGCGGTCGCGACCGATGCAGCGGAGAACAGCACGCTCAGTGCGACTCCTGCCGTCTGCTTTCTCACCAACAGTGTGACAAGCAACACCAGGTAGGCGATCGGGACGCCGACGCCGAGCAGGATCAACATTTCCTGTTTTTCCTAACCAGGATCTTTCAACCACTTCTCCGAAACAACCCGGGCCTTCGCGATGTCGTCCACGACCAGAATGAGGTGGTTGATGTGATCGCTGTACTGGACTTCGATGTTGACTCCGGCTTCCGCCATCCGACGGGAGATCTTGCCGAGCTGCCCCGGTATTTCCTGCTTCAATCTCAGGGCGATCACGTCGCGTTCGGCGATCACTTTAATCCCGGCGGCGTCGAGGGCTTTGCGGGCCGTGGTCCCGTCCTTGAACAAAAAGTGCGCGATTGCCTTTCCGTCGCACAGCCACGCGCCACCACCCTCGACACTGACACCGGCCTTACCCAGCGCCTCGCCCATCTCGGCGAGTGCGCCGGGACGGTTGTCGAGAGCGATTGCGAGGTCCTTCATTGCATTTCTAGGGGTTCACACGGGTCGAAAGTCATAATAAAGCTTAGCGTCAAATGCTTTGCGGCGTACATTTGAATTTACCATGTCCGTCACCCGCTCCGTTCTGGTATTGACGCTGTCGCTGGCCGCGGCCTGCTCGACTTTCAGGCAGAATCCGAAGCCGGATGCTACCCGAAAAGTAAGCGTTGCCGAGCGGGAAAGGGCGGCGGCTGAATTGGCTGCGGCGACAGCGCGGGAGCGCGCGGCGGTCGCGGGTCGGGATAGTGCGAACGCCAGCATCGCAGTCCTCAATAAGCGGGTCGGAAATCTCGAGCTGAGGCTTCTGGAAAAAGAGGCGCAAGTTGAGGACCTGCAATCGCGTCTCGACGAGACTCGTACGGCCGTCGTGAAGTCGCGGTCGCAGGTGCAGATGGCGACGGGGAAACCGGGCGCGGCTTCCGGGATGGCGGAGGCTGAGGTTGCGCTCCGACAACTGAGGTCGATCGCTCCGCCCCGGTACCCCGACACTCAGCAGGCCGAGGCTCTTCTTCGTCAGAGCTCCGAAGCGTTCGATAAGGAGAACTATGGCGGCGCGATCTCCTTGGCGGCGAAGGCCAAGTCAGTCGCACAAGCGGCAACCAACCGCCTCAGAACCGCGAACCGCATGCACACCGAGCGGAAGGGCGAGGCTGCGTTCGCGATTCCGATTCGGCTGAAGGTTACAGCGGCGGGAAGCGTTCGCGACCAGCCGCGCGCGAAGTCTCCTGTCGTGTTCGCGGTGGGCGTCGGTGCGCCGCTCACGGGCGTGTCGTACGTTGAAGACTGGATCAGGGTCGTCGACGATCACCGGCGGACGGGCTGGATCAACCAGGCAGTCGTCGATCGACGCTGATTAGCGCGCTGTCCAGTGTCTCAGGGGCGCGACTCCATCTCGGTAGGTCTCGGCGTCGGTCGCGCAGCCTGAGCAACTTTTATCACCGGCTCGTGCTGGACCGGAATACTCACTGACGCCGCGATGAAGCACATGTCGTGCGCGGTCTCGTGCAGCTCCATGGCGCGCTTCTCGTCGCTGCCCGCGGCGATCGTCACCGACGGGCGAAGCGTCACGCTCTCGAATTTTCCACCGCCATCGGGACGCATGACCATGGTTCCGCTCGCATCGTCCTCATAGGCGACGACGTTGATCTTGCTCCGGGCGCACAGCGCGAGATACGAAAGCAGGTGGCACGACGAGAGCGACGCGACGAAGAGATCTTCCGGGTTGTAAAGCGTTGAGTCGCCGCGGAAAATCGGATCCGCGCTGCCGGGTAGATCGGGTTTGCCGTCGAACTGGACGCGGTACTTTCGGCCGTAGCCCGTGTAGGTCGAGGTGCCGTCGCCGAGGTTTCCGTCCCAGACGAGACGGGCCTTGTAATCGTGGGCGTTTTTCCTGCTGGTGGGTTCAGTCATGTGGCCTCGCTTAAGGGAGTCCAGACTGCGTCGGTGCTTCTATAAGGTAGCGATCGCATCTGTAAGTGCGAGATGAGTAAGGTGGATGGGGCGAGGTACTTGGTGCGAGGTTGGTGGTAACGGCATCGTTGCGATTCTAACTCTTCCTCAGTACTCCGTCTCTCACTGAGATTCGATCCAGCTGCATCAAGCCGGGCGGGATGTCAGCCTCCCGTGGCACCGCAAGGATCGTCTGGCCGAGCCCGCGCTTCTCGAGCATCAGCAGGATTTTGGCGGCGCGGCGGATGTCCAGCTCCGCGAACGGGTCATCGAGCAGGAGCAACGGCTCGGCGCCAGCGTGATCTCGCAACGTTGCCGCTTCGAGCATTCGTAACGCGATTGCGGCGGTCCTCTGCTGACCCGCGGACCCGAACAGGCGGAGATCTCGCGCGTCCAGCGTCAGCTCCAGATCATCGCGGTGAGGACCAACGCTGGTAATGCCGCGGCGCATGTCCAATGGGCGCTTCTCTTCCAGTGCGGCAAGCAACACGTCGCGACGCGCCTCGCAGTCAGCGAACGCACACACGTAGCGCATCCGCGCTAATCCCTTCTCGCCGATCTCTTCCGACACCTGCGCGTATTCGGCAGTTCGATCATTCACCCATTTTGCGCGCGTCTCGATCAATATCGAACCGTGCTCAGCCAGCGCCGGCTCCCATACCGAGACTTCCGAATCGTTGGCGCCGCGCTTCGTCGCGTTGCGGAGGGCGGCGTTACGTCGAGCCAGGTTCGCCCGGTAGTGCTGGAGTGCGTTCAGGTATTTCCGGTCAGTCAGCGCCAACAGCAGATCGAGGTATCTCCGCCGCTCACTCGGCGCACCGCTGACGAGCTCGAGGTCGCGCGGCGAGAACATCACCGAAGGAAGCTTGCCGAGCGCATCCGTAAGCCGGCGTGGGACTACACCATCGAGGGTCAGCTTTTTCTTTTTGGACGCGCGCTCGAAGCCGACGGCTATTTCGTGCACGTCTGGGGAATTCACCCTGGCCGCGATGTGAAATCCCGTGGCGTCGAAGCGCGTGAGATCCTGATCGCGCGCGTCGCGGATGGAGCGAAGGATCTGCAGATAGTAGATGGCTTCGAGGAGATTTGTCTTGCCGTGCCCGTTGTCGCCAATGAGCGCAACACCGTCGGCGGGGAAATTGAGGTTTACACGCTCGAGATTGCGGAAGTTCTGGATGGCGAGGCTTTCGAGGCCGATCCTCACCTTCCCTTGAACGCCGGTGAGCGCTTCTCGATGAACGCGCGGGTGCCTTCGCGCATGTCGTCGGTCGCGGCCAGGAGCCCGAAGTGATTGGCCTCGAGGATGAATCCTTCCTCGAGAGACATCTCGAGTCCGCGATCGATCGCTTCGATGCAGAGCGCGACAGCGAGCGGGCCGTTCGCCAGGATCGCCTTCATCGTGTTGCGCACTTCGTTCAACAGATGGTCGGCTGGGACTACCCTGTTGACAAGCCCAATCCGAAAAGCTTCGGCCGCATCGATCATCTCACCCGTGAGAAGGAGCTGCAGCGCGCGTCCCTTGCCGACGAGGCGAGGCAGGCGCTGCGTGCCTCCGTAGCCTGGAAGAAGACCGAGCTTGCTTTCCGGCTGTCCGAACTTGGCCGCCTCCGAGGCGATGCGGATGTGACACGCCATCGCCAGCTCACATCCGCCACCGAGTGCGAAGCCGTTGACGGCCGCAATCACCGGCTTGGGACACGTCTCGAATCTGCGGAACACATCCTGCCCCGCACGGGCGCGTGCCTTCGCGAGAACTGGAGTCTGATTCGATAGCTCGGAGATGTCCGCTCCGGCGACAAACGCGCGTCCCGCTCCGGTGAGAATCACTCCGCCGATCGCATCGTCGTCGCGAATCTGGTCGATCGCCTGGCCGAGCTCGCCGATGGTCGCATCGTTCAGCGCATTGAGCTTGTCGGGTCGATTGACCGTCAAAGTCGCGATGCGGTCCTCTACGTCGAGCGTCAGGAACTTGAAAGGCATGCGTGGCTGTTTGTCGATAGATTTGCCGCTGCCGGTGGCTTCGATCCCGGCGCCTTCGAAGGCGGCGATTGCTGCTCAAATCTACCCAGAAAGTTTGCTCTTGGGCGACGTATAAATGGCGCGAAAATGGATCGTTCGTGAGGGATCGAAGAGCCGAGGATTTCGGTACGTCGGGCCGAACGGCCGCGCCGTCAGCGACAACGCTCAGCTCGAGCGGATAGACAAGCTGCGGATTCCGCCGGCGTGGCGCGACGTGCATGTCTCAGCGGATCCTCGGTCGGCGATTCAGGTGTGGGGGTTCGACGCGCGCGGTCGCAAACAGTACAAGTATCACGCGCGAGCGGTGCAGAAAGGCGAGCTCCGCAAATACTATCGAGTACGCCAGATGGCGCGCGATCTCCCGACAATCCGCACGCGGATCATGCGCGATTTCCGCCGCCAGGGACTGTCCAAGGACAAAGTGTGCGCCGGGATCGTACGGCTGATTTCCCAGGGTTTTTTCCGCGTGGGGAGTGAGCGGTACCAGAAAGAGAACAACACCTTCGGCATAACGACGATGCGGAAGTCCCACGCGCTGGTGCTAGACGACAGCACGGTGGAATTCGAGTATCGCGGCAAGAGATCGATCACGCAGCGAAACGTCGTCGCTGGTAAGGATCTCGCGCGATTCGTCTCGCAGCTGCTGGAGACACCCGGACCGAGGTTGTTCAGGTACCTCGAGGACGGGAAGTGGCAGAACGTGGATTCAGGCGACGTCAACGACTACATCGAGCGTATCGCCAATTTCCCGTACACCGCGAAGGACTTCAGGACGTGGGGCGGGACGTTGCGAGCGGCGACAGTTCTCGCGGAGCTTGGGAAGGGAAAGAGCCAGACGGAGCGGAAGAAGAATGTCGTCACCGCTGTGCGGCTCGTTGCATCTGAGCTGGGCAACACCCCTACTATATGTAGGAAGTCCTACGTGCATCCGGTGATCATAATGCGGTATCTGCGGAGTGGGACTACTATTACCCTCCCGACTCGCGCCAGCTCATCGGCCAACGGAGTCGGGCATGCGCCGGAGGAGAGTGCATTGATCGAATTTCTCGACGAGTATTTCCCTGAACGGCGTAAAGAGCCGAGGGTCGAATGAAATACGTCCTCGCGATCGACCAGGGTACTACGGGCACGACTGCCCTCGTACTCGGCGCCGACGGAAAAATCGCCGGCCGCGGATACCAGGAGATCACCCAGCACTTTCCGCAGCCCGGCTGGGTGGAGCACGACGCCGACGAAATTCTGGAGCGGACTCTAACCGCTGCGCGCGAAGCGATATCGGCGAGTCGCGTCACCCCCGACGTCATCGGCATCACCAACCAGCGCGAGACGA
>JAXDME010000173.1:0-4598 GCA_034666285.1 Gemmatimonadaceae bacterium
ATGTGCGAGAAGTACGTGCTATGGTAGCGGGGCGGGACTTCGGCTACCGCCACGTTGTATCGCTGGAGAGCCGCTGCCTCGAACGCGTCGGCGTCGGCGGGCGCTCCTCCCGCCGGCAGCGTGTGCCAGGCGAAGTCGAGCAGCGAAGACTCGAGTGACTCCGTCGTGGCAAAGCCCTGGTTGAAGGTCCGCGACTGCTTCATCTTGGCGACCAGCGCGGCGGGCATCGGCGCACCGGTCTGATAATGCTTCGCGTAGTTCGCGAACACACTCGGCTCCAGCGCCCAGTGCTCGTTGAACTGCGACGGGAACTCAACGAAATCCCGCGGTACGTTCGTGCCTGAGAGAGTCGGGTAAGCGACGTTCGAGAACAGGCCGTGCAGTCCGTGTCCGAATTCGTGGAACATCGTCGTGACATCGTCGAACGTCAGCAGCGCCGGCTGTCCAGCGGCGGGCTTGGTGAAATTCGCGACGTTGTAAATCACCGGCTTCCATCCGGTGAGCGCTGACTGATCGACGAACTGATCCATCCACGCGCCGCCTTGCTTGTTGTCGCGCTTGAAATAATCAGCGTAGAACAGCGCGAGCGGTTGCCCGTTCGAGTCGAACACCTCGAACACGCGAACGTCGGGGTGATATACGGGGATGTCGTGTCTCTCCTTGAACGTCAGTCCATACAGACGGTTCGCCGCGAAGAACACTCCGTTCTGGAGAACGTTGTTCAGCTCGAAGTACGGCGTGATCTGCGATTCATCCAGATCGTACTTTGCCTTCCGCACCTGCTCGGCGTAGTACTGCCAGTCCCACGGCTGCAGCTTGAACCCGCCGCCCTGCGCGTCGATCAGCTTCTGCATGTCTGCTGCTTCGGAGCGCGCCCTCGCTGTCGCAGCGGGAGCAAGGTCGGTCAGCAGCTTGATCGCGTTCTCGGGATTCTTGGCACCTTGAGTCTCGAGCACGTACGCCGCCCAGTTCGGATATCCAAGAAGCTTTGCTTTTTCCGCACGCAGCTCGGCCATCCGTCGAATGGTGCTGCGAGTATCGTTGGTATCGCCGTGCGCGGTGCGCATCGTCGACGCCTCGAACAGCCGCTGCCGCACCGCCCGATTTCTGAGCTCGGCTTGGGCAGGCTGTTGCGTCGTGTTGCGAAGCGGCAGCACCCACTTCCCCGTGAGCCCGCGACTCTTCGCGGCTTGCGCCGCGGTCTCGATCTCGTCAGCGCTCAGCCCGTCGAGGTCGGAAACCTTGTCGACCACAAGCGCTCCAGCTTTCGTGCCCGCTAGCAGCTTGGTGGTGAAATCGGTGGAGAGCTTCGACAATTCCTGGTTCAGCGCGCGCACGCGAACCTTGTCGGATTCGGACAAATTGGCGCCGGCGCGGACGAAGTCACGGTTGTACCGCTCGACGAGCGCCAGCTGCTCCGGATTGAAGTTGCCCGATGCTCGCCGATCGTAGATGGTCTTCACGCGGCGATACAGCTGATCGTTCAGATAGATCGCATCGGTGTGGGCCGCGAGCTTGGGCGCTTCGATCTCCTGCACCTTCTGCAGCGTGTCGTTGGTGTTGGCCCCAATCACTCCGAAGAATGTCTTGGCCGCGCGAGTCAACAGCGCGCCGGACCGCTCCATTGCAACTATAGTGTTATCGAACGTCGGCGGGGTTGTCTGCTTGGCGATCGCATCTATCTCGACCAGCTGCCGACGCATCCCTTCCTCGAGCGCCGGCTGGTAGTCCTCGTTCCGGATGAGATCGAACCGGGGCGCGTGGTACGGCAGAGTGCTCTCGACGAAGAGCGGATTGGATCCCACGACGGCGACAGGCACCGGACCGGACCCGGTCTGGGTAGCAGCGGGCGCGCAGCTGATCACGGTGATCGCGCAGGAGATGAGCGCCAGCGCGGGAACCGCTGAAGCGTGCGCCGAGCGGTTTGTTCGGGCATTTGCAGAATTGATGGAGTTTTTCATGGTTTCCGAGAGGAGGTGCACTTGTGCAAAGTTGCCGAGCGTCGGGAGACTAATCCAGAGGTCCCAGCCGGGTGTTCGACGGCTAGAGAGCTTCGACGCTGGCCCGATAACAACGCATCGTCGGCACGTTATCTACACCTTGCCTCGATTTTCAGGCGGCATGGCGACGATTCCCGCTGGGGACAGGTCCCCGTTCCTAGCTCAGGAGCCTTTTGGGCTCACTGCCCTCAACGGGAACCGTCGCTACTTCGTTCGTCGTCCTATCCGACAGCGGTGTGGGATCGGAGCGTCCCGGAAGATCCTCCCCCCCAGTTCCAGAAAAATTCTTCCGGAACTCTCTGATCGCTTTTCCCATCGAGCCGCCGATCTCAGGAATCCGCTTGGGCCCGAACACGAGCATTGCCACGGCGACGACCATCAAGAGGTGCGGCAGACTCAGATTCTCAAACACCTCCTATCCTCCAGGAAACTGACGCGGGCGGGTCTCTTTCCGGCGCTGACGCCGCGCCTTACGCTCGGCACGTGAGAGTGTACACCGTGATCCGTGGATGAGAAGCGTCGCGGGCCGATCTTAGCGGATTCTTAACAACGGGGTCGACACGCGCTCCTCTAGCTTTCCGCGATCGGCTTCTGGTGAGCGACAGCCGGTGGTCAATCTCTCGAGCCGCCTCGGAAAGATCGTGATCAACCCAACCCGGTTCCTCATCACATGCCTCGCGTTCGTTTTCCCGGTTGTCGCCGAGAGTCAGGGGCTCCAACAGAGCTGCGGCCTGTCGCACAGCCAGGCGACGCTGGCTCGAAGCGTCGCGGGGGCGAGCTTCGTCGGCGGGAACGTCGAGCTGTGGCACTACTTCAAGAAGGCGTGGTGGTCGGGGGAAAAAGCGCCGCACTTTTTCTTTCGCTCCGACTGGGACGAAGACTTTCGGGATCAGGACAAGTTTGGCCACATGCTGGGTGGCTATCAGTTGACACGCGCCGGATACGAGTCGCTGAGGGCGTCGTGTGTATCGGAAAGGAAGGCGCTTACCGCCGCCGTCGCCTACGCCGCGCTGTTCCAGCTCCAGATCGAGATCTTCGACGGGATGTACAAGAAGTACGGATTCTCATACGCGGACATGATCGCCAACACGACCGGACAGACGCTGGCGACGATGCAGGAGCTGGATCCGCATCTGAAATGGCTCAAGCCGACGTTCTCTTATTCGCCGAGCGCGGCAATGCGCAACCGTGCGAATTTTACTCAGCCGTCAGAGCTGAGACGCTCTTTAGACTATTCGGGGCAAACATACTGGTTCGCGGCCGACGTGCACGCCCTGCTGCCAACCCGGATGCAGACGTACTGGCCCTCTCTCCTCCGCGCGTCGATCGGCCACTCGATCACGGATTACGTCGATCCGCTGACGGGCGCGACGCAGCGCGCGAAACGGAAATTACTTCTCTCCATCGATATCGATCCCGAAAAGCTGCCCGGCAACAATCCGTTGTGGAAGGCGGTCAAGCACCAGCTCAGTTACTACCATTTCCCATCCCCGGCGCTCCAGCTGACACCGAGCCTGCGGGGAATTAGCTGGTACCGCTGAGTGCGGCGAATCCTCGGCGATTATCCGCTCTTCATTACCGCGCTTCTGCTGTCTGTGTACGGAGTCGCCATGGTCTACTCGGCGGGCCTCACTGACACTCCCACATTCGTGCGAGGGCTGTACAGGTCGCAGGCGATCTGGCTGCTGGTCGGACTCGCCGGGGCGTACGCAATCAGCCGCTCGAGCGTTCGCTTTGTGGAATGGGCGACGCTCCCGGCCTACCTGTTCACGCTCTCCGTGCTGGCCCTGACGCTTGTGATCGGCAAAGGAGGCGGAACAGCGGCGAGCACCAAGAGCTGGATCGCGATCGGCGGACATCGGCTCGGACAGCCGTCGGAGCTGATGAAGATTACGGTGGTACTGATGCTCGCGCGGGTGCTCTCACAAAGCCGCGATTCTCCGAAGTCGCTGGGAGATCTCTGGAAGCCGATTCTCACGGTCGGAATCCCGTGGCTCGTCATCATGGCGCAACCGGACCTTGGCACCGGCATCGTCTTCGTCGGGATTTTTTTCATCATGCTGTACTGGGCGGGCACACCGTGGCCTCTTCTCCTGCTGCTGGCCAGTCCTGTGATCAGTCTCGTCCTCAGCTTCAACACATCGCTGTGGGGCGCCTGGTTCTTCATCCTGCTCGCGCTGGTGCTCTGGTACAAGCCGTACCTGATCGAAGGAATCGGCCTGATGGTTCTCAATGTCGCTACGGGAGTGATCGCGCCGATCGTCTGGGAAAAACTGGCGCCTTACCAGCGCAACAGACTGCTGGTGTTTCTGGATCCTTCGGTCGATCCGCGGAATGCGGGGTATCACGTGATTCAGTCGAAGGTGGCGATTGGATCGGGCGGACTCATCGGCAAAGGCTTCACGATGGGCCCGCAGAAACGACTCGCTTTCCTTCCCGAGCAGCACACGGATTTCATCTTCGCCGTCGTAGGAGAGGAGCTCGGTTTTCTCGGAGTGACTCTCGCCCTTGGCGCCTTTCTCTATCTCTTCCTGCGGATCACCAAGATTGCCGAACGCGCGAACGACTCATACAGTTCGCTGGTCGCTTGCGGATTGA
>JAXDME010000174.1:0-16997 GCA_034666285.1 Gemmatimonadaceae bacterium
AGCGCCTGACCCACTTGCGTCAGCGACTGCCGAGCGTCGCCGAACAACATCCGCGTTTTCTCGTGATAGAACAGCGCGTTGTCGATGCCCGCGAAGCCGTGGCCCATGCTGCGCTTCAGCACGATGATGTTCCGCGCGCGATCGACATCCAGAATTGGCATTCCATAGATCGGACTGGATGGATCGTCACGTGCGGCAGGGTTCACGACATCGTTTGCTCCTACGACGAGCACCACGTCGGTCTGCGGGAATTCTCCGTTGACCTGGTCCATCTCCAGTAGCTGATCATAAGGAACGTTCGCCTCGGCAAGCAAAACGTTCATGTGTCCCGGCATCCGCCCAGCCACTGGATGGATTGCATACTTCACGTCGACGCCGCGCTTCTCCAGATCGGTGGCGAGCTCTCGCACAGTGTGCTGGGCTTCGGCGACAGCGAGTCCATAGCCTGGCACGATCACAACACTTCTCGCGTACGCGAGCGCGATCGCCGTGTCCTCTGGCGTCGTCTGCCGAACAGTCCGCTGGACCCCGGTCGATGCTGTGGCCGCATCATTGCCTGCAGCACCGAACGCGCCGAACAGAACATTGCCCACCGACCGGTTCATCGCCCTGCTCATGAGCAATGTCAGAAGCGTGCCCGAAGCTCCCACAAGAACTCCGGCAACGACCAGCATCTGGTTGTGGAGCACGAATCCCGTCAGCGCAGCGGCAAGGCCCGTCAGGGAGTTGAGAATCGATATCACCACCGGCATGTCGCCTCCGCCAATCGGCAGGACGAACATCGCGCCCAGCACCAGGGCCGCGGCGAACAACGCCCACAGCGGAGTCGAGCCTCCACCCGCGACGACCAAAACTCCGAGCGCCACGACCGACAGCAGAATGACGGAATTGATCGCCCGCTGCAGCGGAAACTGCAGCGGCCTGCCGGGAAGAATCTCCTGCAGCTTGCCGAAAGCAATGATGCTGCCGGTGAAGGAAATCGCGCCGATGATGGTACCGAGGACGATCGAGGTCGATTCGCCAATCCCGATCGCGTCACCGGCGCGCGTAAGGCGAAGGAATTCGGCGACCGATACCAGCGCGGCGGTAGCTCCTCCCATCCCATTGAACAGCGCAACCATCTGCGGCATCGCCGTCATCTGCACGGTTCTGGCGAAGTAGACACCCATCACACCACCGATCAGCGTGCCGATCGCGATCGTCCAATACGAAACGATCTGGTGATCGAGCAGCGTCGCGACGAGAGCGAGAAGCATTCCTATGGCGGCCAGTCGATTTCCCGACCGTGCCGTCGCGGGCGACGTCATGCGCTTGAGGCCGAAGATGAATAGGACCGACGCAACGATGTAGCTGATTGCTATCACCGAGGCGCGGAGATCAAGCATCCTTTTTCTCCACTTGAGTCTCGCGCTTCTTGAACATCTCCAGCATGCGATCTGTCACCACGAATCCACCGAACACGTTTGCGGCGCCGAACACGACGGCGATGAAGCCGAGCGCATGAAGCAGTGGGGTGTCGGCGGAACCGGCGACCAGCATCGCTCCGAGAACAACGATCCCGTGAATGGCGTTCGTGCCCGACATGAGCGGGGTGTGCAACACCGACGGAACCCGGCTGATGACTTCGAATCCGACGAACATCGCCATGATGAAGACGTAGATGCCGAGTATCATCTCCTGGCTCACTTTGCGGGCTCCGGGGCGGAAAGGTTTGGGTTGGACATGCCGAGTCGCTGCCGCGTAGGGGCATGGCGTATCTCGCCGCCGGCGGTGATGACGACGGCAGAAATTATGTCGTCAGCGAAGTTGAGGTTCAGCTCGCCCTTCGGCGCGAGCAGCGCCACGAGCGCGGCGACATTCTTGGCGTACATCTGGCTCGCGTGATAGGCAAGATCGCTGGATATGTGCAGGGGCGCGATGATGGTAACATCGTGCTGAACGATGGTCTCTCCGGGCACGCTGAGCTCGCAGTTGCCGCCCTGCTCACCGGCCAGATCCACAATCACCGATCCGGGCCGCATTGCATTGACGGTATCGGCGTCAATCAGCATCGGCGCGGGCTTCCCCGGGATCAGCGCGGTAGTGATGATGACATCGGCTTCGAGAGCCCGCTTGTGGATCAGCTCCTTCTCCCGCTTGATGTGCTCCCTGCTCAATTCTTTGGCATAACCGCCCGCATCCTGCGCCTGCTCGGCATGGACATCGAGCTCGACGAAAGTCGCGCCCAGACTCTGCACCTGCTCCTTGACCACAGGTCTCGTATCGAATGCCTCCACGACCGCTCCGATTCGACGGGCCGTGGCGATCGCCTGGAGTCCCGCTACGCCGGCGCCGATGACCAGGACCCGTGCGGGGCGAACCGTCCCGGCCGCGGTCATGAGCATCGGAAAAAATTTCTGCAGAGCGTTCGCGGCGATGAGAACCGCCTTGTACCCGGCAACGGTGCTTTGCGAAGACAGCGCGTCCATCATCTGCGCCCGGCTGGTCCGCGGCACGAGCTCCATGCTGCAGGCGATTATCTTCCGCTCCGCAAGCTGCTGGAAAAGCGCTGGATCGCCCGATGGTTGAAGCAGGCCGATCAGAGTAGTGCCTTGCCTCAGGAGATCGAGCTCCGCTTCTCCACTAGCTTCTTCGCGAGCTGGCCGCTGGACTTTGAGGATCATCTGCGCGGACGAATAGATCTCGGCAGGCACGTCGGCCAAATCGCAGCCAGCGGCCCGGTACGCTTCGTCAGTGAAGCCGGCCCTTTGGCCGGCGCCCCGCTCGACGACGATGCGATTGCCGGCCCGCGTAAGCTGGGGGACGACGTCGGGAACGAGGGCAACGCGCCGCTCGCCCCGCGCGACCTCACGTGGAACTCCTATGAGCATGCTTTCCGGTTTCGTGGCGTCATCAATGCGCCATAAGATAAGCAGTCCTTAAAGCGCGCGTTTATATTCACGCTCAATGCCCCGCCGACTTCATTGGACTGAACTGACCGGGGGAATCATTGCGACGGCGCTTATCATCGGCCTCATCGTCGTCATTTTCCTGTTTGCGCGGGTCGGCGCCCTTCATGGCAAGAAAATAACGCTGTACGTCCTCACTGACGACGCCACTGGCGTGCTCTCCGGCACCGAGGTCTGGCTCGGCGGAAAAAAAGAGGGGCTCGTGAAGGATGTGGGTTTTCGGCCGCCGTCCCCCGATACCCTGGAGCGAATTGTCATCAAGACCGAGGTGCTGCAGGAAGCACTGCCGAATGTCCGACGTGATTCTTACGCAAGCATCCGCCCTGGAGACAGCATGATAGGCGCGATCATCGTTTACATCTCGCCGGGTACAGCAGCATCTCCACAGCTCCACGACGGCGACACCGTTCATGTTCAGCATCACTCGAGGATAGCCAACCTGACGAAAGATGTCGGCACGATCATGCCGGCGTTCTCAGAGCTGGCAGGCATGCTGAAAGGCCTCACCACGAAAACGAGCCGACCGATGGGAACTGTCGGAAATGCCCGCTCGCAGGGCTTCGCGCGCCTGCCCGATGTAGGCGCGCGGATGTCGCGTATCGCAGCGAAAGTGAGCAGTGGCCAGGGCACACTCGCACTCGCGGCGCGCAACGACCTCGCGGCCAGGGCGTCGCATGCGATGGCCGCCGCTGATTCGATTCGGACTTTGATGTCGTCAAACAAGGGAACGTTCGGCCGCTTCCGCCGCGACAGCACGCTCACGACCAAAGCGCGAAAGGTTCTGGCGGAAGTGGACACTCTGCGCACGCTACTCGCTGACCCAATGGGATCGATCGCCGCGGCGCACTCCGACAGCGCTCTGTCGCGACAGCTTGCTCGCACCCAATCTCTGCTCGATTCTCTCATCCTGGATGCCAGCAAGCACAAGGGCCGCTACATCAACTTCTGACTTGACCGCGTTTTTGAGCGCCGTTACCTTCGAACAAATCGGCGCAGCGACGCCTCCCTCCTCTATTCATCTCTCCGCACCATCCTGAGCTCGAGTGAGCTCAGCCAGCTTGCAACTCCCTTCCTCTTCTTTCCATCCATAGCGTGGATATCGCCGAGTTAAAGCGAAAGTCCGTGACTGAGCTTCAGGAGATGGCCGACGGTCTCAAGATCGATGGCTCGACTGGTCTCCGAAAGCAGGACCTGATTTTCCAGATCGAGCAGAATCTCCTCGACACTGACATCGTCCTCCACGGCGATGGTGTCCTGGAGATTCTCCCCGAAGGCTACGGCTTTCTGCGCAGTCAGGACTGGAGCTATCTCCCCGGACCGGACGATATTTACGTGTCACCGTCGCAGATAAAGCGATTTGGGTTGAGGACTGGCGACGAGGTGCGCGGACAAGTCCGTCCGCCAAAGCCATGGGAGCGCTACCTGGCGCTGCTCAAGGTGGAGAGCGTCAACGGCGACGACCCGGAAAAGGCCAAGGATCGCGTCCCCTTCGACAACCTGCGGCCGCGATATCCCGACGAGCGTCTACGGCTTGAGACGGCCGACGGCGATCTCAGTATGCGCGTGGTCGACATAATGGCGCCCATCGGTAAGGGTCAGCGCGGAATCATCGTATCGCCGCCGCGCGCGGGGAAGACGATCCTCATGCACAAGATCGCCAACGCGATTGCGGAAAATCATCCGGAGGTCACGATCATCGTACTGCTCATAGACGAGCGGCCGGAGGAGGTGACGGAGATGATCGCGAGCATGATTCGGGCGGAGGTGATCAGCTCGACCTTTGACGAGGGTGCCGCGAGGCACGTACAGGTCGCGGACATGGTACTGGAGAAGGCCAAGCGACTGGTGGAAAGCGGCAAGGACGTCGTGATCCTGCTCGACTCTCTCACGCGATTTGGCCGGGCGCACAACACCGTTGCGCCACAGTCGGGAAAGATTCTTTCGGGCGGAGTGGACGCGAGCGCGCTACACAAGCCGAAGCGGTTCTTTGGATCGGCGCGCAATATCGAAGATGGCGGGTCGCTGACCATAATCGCCACGGCGCTCACCGAGACGGGATCTCGCATGGACGATGTGATCTTCGAAGAATTCAAGGGCACGGGTAACATGGAGCTTGTGCTCGACCGGAAGATCGCCGACCGCCGCATATACCCCGCGATCGACATCTTCCGCTCCGGCACGCGCAAGGAGGAGCTCCTGCTCAGTCAGGCCGAGATCAACCGAGTGATGCTGTTGAGGCAATTTCTCGCGGACATGCCGGAGGCCGAAGCGATCGAGTTCCTGCTCCGGCAGATGGCGAAGTCCAAGAATAACAAGGAATTCTTCACCCAAATGGCGCAGGGATAGCAAGGGTGAAGGCTGCGCTCGCCCGCTTTCTCGCCGTCGATTACGGGCGGAAGCGCATCGGTCTCGCGATCAGCGATCCGCTCGGCATGATCGCATCACCAGCAGGGTTCATAACCCGGCGCGAAGGGAAACGCCCGCCGATCACAAAGATCCTCGCGCGCGCCACGGAGCTCGAAGCCCGGGGCTTCGTTTTGGGCCTTCCGCTCGATGGAGAGGGCAACGAGACCGATTGGACCGCCGAAGTGAGGGCTCTGGGCGCAGAAATCTCGAAACGTAGTGGCATGCCCGTTCGTTTTTATGATGAACGATTCACCACGGCGGCAGCATTGCGTACGGTACGAGAGATGGGAGAATCCACACGCGGTCGAAAGGGCGACGTCGACTCGCTGTCCGCGACGATTCTTCTACAGCACGCCCTCAATGTTCCGGACTGAGCTCCGCGCGGCACTCGCTGCGGGGTGCTTCGTGCTGGCCGCGTGCGGGCAGAAACCGTACGGTCCGTCGACTCGCGTGATCATTCCACGGGGCGCGAGCTTCGCAGACGCAGCTGATTCGCTGTCTAAGGCCAATCTCGTCGGATGGCGCAAGATGTTCCGCGTCTATGCCCGCGTCACGGGCGGAGATCGAAACATCAAGCCGGGCACATATCTCCTCAGGCACGGAACACCGTGGAAGGACATTATCGCCGCGCTCAACGGTGGACATGGCCTCGTCAATACCATCACGATCCCCGAAGGCTACACGATCTCGCAGATCGCTCCGCTGCTCGCAAAAACGCTGAAGGTGCCGGTGGAATCCGTGCAGGCCGCGGTCCGTGATACATCGCTTCTGGCCAGGCTCGACATACCGAATCCAACTCTCGAGGGTTACCTCTTTCCGGATACCTACGCCTTTCCGCTCGGCACGACCGCGGGTCAGGCGGTCCACGAGATGGTTTACGATTTCGAGCGCCGCTGGAAGCCTGAGTGGGATGCGAAAGCGACCGCTCTAAAAATCAATCGCAACGATCTGGTGACGATGGCTTCGATCGTCGAGAAGGAAGCGCGTGTTCCCGAGGAACGGCCGGTGATCGCCGCGGTCTATTACAACAGGCTTCAGAAGGGAATGTTGCTTCAGGCGGACCCGACGGTGCAGTACGCTCTTGGCCATCACGTCGGACGCGTGCTCTACAAGGATCTGGCAGTGAAGTCGCCCTACAATACATATATCAACAAAGGACTCCCGCCGGGTCCTGTTGCCGCGCCCGGAGTTGCCAGTCTCGCCGCCGCAGCCAATCCGGCCAATGTTCCGTACCTGTACTTCGTCGCCAGTCCCGACGGACATCACGAATTCCGGATGACGTTGCAGGAGCACGCGAGCGCGATCAAAGAAGTGCGCGGGGCCGCATCATCGGCGAAAGTTCCGACCAGGATCGCGAGCAAGACAACGAAAGCACCGAGCGCGAAGGCTGTGGTCGCCCGGAAACCGGTGTCGAAGACGACGACGAGACACGCGACATCTACAAAAAAGAAACCAGCGCCAAAGCGTACGATCCGCTCGACCCACCTGACTCGATAACGGATGCTCGATCCACGGATCCTGCGCCTCGTCGCCATTACCGATGACGCGGAGGATCACCGCGCGACCCTCGTCGACCGTGTGGCGGCGGCAGTGCGTGGCGGAGCGACAAGCGTTCAGGTGCGGTTAAAGACCGCGCCGCCCCGTGAAGTCGTCGAGATCACCCGCGCAATAATGAGCAGGACATCGGTTCCAGTAATCGTCAATGACCGGGCCGACATCGCCCTGGCCGCTGGCGCGGCTGGCGTTCACGTGGGCGAAGCGGATCTGCCTGTGTCAGCAATTCGGAGATTCGCTCCGGCGGGTTTCATTATCGGTGCGTCACTCGGTGGCGATGCGGAGCTGGCCAACGCGAAGGACGCCGATTACGTCGGGATCGGTCCGGTGTTCGGCTCCGATTCAAAGAGCGACGCCGGCAGAGCGATCGGCGTCGACGGCTTCACCCGACTCGCAGGATTGGTGACAATACCATCGGTAGCGGTGGGCGGGATAACGGCAGACCGTGCGCTTCAGATTACGGTGCACGGCGCGGTCGGAGTCGCGGTTATCAACGCGATATTCAGGGCCGACGACCCCGAGCACGCGACCCGCCAGATCGCGGACGCCATCGGAAAGTGACGTCCGGAGCGCGCTGAGATCCACCGCGCCTCCGACTCCCGTGGTTTTTATGGGGCTTGTTTGCCTCCCGAATCCCTTCGTCTACTCGGGCGCGCACGTCCGGTCTCATGAACACGTCGACAAGATCCGGATCGAATTGGGTGCCGCGCCCCTCCTCCATCGCGCGCATCGCTTCAGCAAAGCTGCGAGCGTGGCTGTAGCGTCGACGGTGCGTGATCGCGTCGAAGCTGTCGGCGATGGATACCACGCGGGCGACCAATGGAATTCTCCGTCCTTTGAGTCCGCGGGGATATCCCTTCCCATCCCAGCGTTCGTGGTGGGCGGCCACTCCCTTGGGCAGGTCTGGAAAGAATGCCTCCAGAGGAGCGAGAACTTCGGCGCCGCGCTGAGGGTGCGTCATCACGGCCCGGCGCTCCTCGGGGGTGAGCTTCGTTTCCTCGTGAAAAATATCCGTCAGCGCGCCGTGAAGCTTGCCGATATCGTGGAAAAGAGCGACGCGCTCAATGCTGCGGAGCGCACGCTCGTCCAGACCGGCTTCCTCTCCTAGGATCAGAGCAATGGCGGCTACACGCCGCACATGGGATCCCGTAACCGCGTCGTTGGCATCGATGGCGTTGAGCAGCGTCTCCAGTGTCGCAGCGCTAAGCCGCTCGGCCTTTGTCCGCATGCTGTGCTCGCGGAGAAACAATCCGCCCGCCGCCGCCGCGCCAATTGTGAGTGGGACGAAATCTTTCATGCGGGGCCAATTCGCAAGAAGCATACGCTGGTATCCAAGTTGGGCGCGGGTTCTGAGTTGGGTCGCTGTTGCTCCCGTTACATTCACGCATGACAGTAGCACGCGTGAACTTGAAGGGCGCGCGACGTTGGCTGGGCGGGCATCCCTGGATCTATCGCACCGACGTGATCGAGCGCCCTGTAATGGAGGCGGGCGCGGTTCTCGTGCACGACAACCGCGGCAAGCCGCTTGGCTGGGCGCTGTGGAGCCCGCTATCGGAAATCTCGCTTCGACTGCTGGACCGCGATCCGAACGCGGTGATAGACCAGGCCTGGTGGGATGAGCGGATTGCCTTGGCCATAGCGCGTCGCGTTCCGCTCGAGGATCACACAAACGCGTTTCGCTTGATCCATGGGGAGGCTGACGGCTGTCCTTCGCTTGTGTGCGATCGCTACGACAAGTGGCTCGTGGTACAGCTCATGAGCGCCGGACTCGAGTGTTTCAGAGAGGAAATTCTCTCCTCGCTGCGCTCGCTCGCCGAGCCGTCCGGCATACTCGCGCGAAATGATGTGCCGCTGCGAACAAAAGAAGGGCTGGTACGAGAGACCGTCCTCCTGCATGGTGACGTCCCGAGAGAGATCGAAGTGCAGGAGTACGGCGTGAAATTCCTCGCGGCGCCGTGGACGGGCCAGAAAACAGGGGCCTTTCTCGATCAGCGTGACAATCGTCATTTCATTGGCACACTCGCGCGGGGACGCGCGCTCGATTGCTTCAGCTATCACGGGTCATTCGCCCTGCACCTCGCCCAAAGCGCGACGCATGTGACAGCGCTCGACTCATCGGGCCCCGCGCTGGTGCGCGCGGCCGAAAACGCAGCTCGGAATTCGCTCTCGAACATTTCCTTCGTGGAGGCAAACGCGTTCGATTACCTGCGGGAGAAAGAGCGTGAAGGAATCACGTTCGACACGATCGTGCTCGATCCTCCCGCATTTGCGAAGACGCGAGCCGCTATTCCCGGAGCGATGCGCGGGTACAAGGACATCAATCTGCGCGCGATGCGCATGCTCGCTCCCGGAGGACTGCTCTACACCGCAAGCTGCAGCTTTCACCTTACCAAGGCGCTCTTCACGGAGATGCTGCAGGACGCTGCCGCTGATAGCGGACGTCGAATCGCAATCCGCGCATTTACCGGTCAGCCGCTCGATCACCCTGAAGTGCTGACCATACCCGAGACGGGCTACATCAAGGGAGCGCTGCTCGAGGTAATGGAGTAACTAGGGCAACTGGCAACCCGGACAGAAGTACGTCGAACGGCCGGCCTGCACGATTCGTTCAATAATTCCGTCGCAGCGACGGCAGATTTTTCCCTCGCGGTCGTAGACCGCGAACCGACTCACTCCCCTCGTGTCGGTGTAGCGGCCCGGCCGGCGCTTTTTCGGACTCAGCACCAGTCTGATTGCCGCGACGAGCTTCGCCAGCTTTTCCTTCGACACACTCGCTGCGGGAGATCGAGGATCCATCTTGGCTTCCCACAGGGCTTCGGCAGCGTAAATGTTGCCAAGACCGGCAATTACTGCCTGGTCCATGATCGCGGGTTTGATCGCGACCTTCCGTCGTCCGAGCACTTCGGCGAGATAGTCGGCATCGAGCGTCTTATCGCTCGCTTCCCTTCCCAACTTCGGAAGCGAGGACGCGCCTTTCTTGTCAAGAGTGATTGAGGAAAGCGCGCGGCGATCCACCAGCGAGATCCTGGTTCCGTCGGTGAGCTCGATGACGGCACGGGCGAAACGGTCGAGGTCGTCGTCCGTGGTTCCGATCTCCCAATCGCCGTTCATCCTGAAGTGGACGACGAGCGTATCGCCGTTATCGAGGTGCAGCAGCTGGTGCTTACCTCGGCGCTCAATTCGATCGACGCGCCTGCCCCTGACTGCGCGCGACTGAGCGGGCGAGAGCTTTCTCTTGAGAGCTGGATGGATCGCTCTGGCCGACGCGATGGTCTTCCCGAGGGCGGCGCGAGAAAGCCGTCGAGATGCGCGTTCGACTTCAGGGAGCTCGGGCATCTAGCACCTGTTACGGCTATGCGATGGTTCTGCCGAGTGGGATTCTGAATGTGTCGTCATGGTCCTTGAGCGCGTCCAGCAGCTCGATCCCGCTGAACTTGCGCGCATCATAGGCACAGAGCGCCACGATCGGGAAGCGCGTCACGATAATTTGCTCGAAGCCAACCTCGAGGTCGATCATTTCTTTCGGGGATACCAGGACCCGGAGGCCCCACATGTCAGCGAAGAGACGGAACGCCTCTGTGCCTTTGTCCTCGGCTTTTTTCATAGCGATCTCGAAGAAACGGACCTGTTCGGCCGCGGACTTCTGGTGCTCGCTGACGATAAGTCTGCCTGTCTTGATGTCAGTATCCAGCGAAGAGCGCCGCTTTTTCATCTCCTTCAGGATGACCTTTTGCGTGGGCGACGGAGCCACCAGGAAGCAGACGTCTTTTTTTCGCAGTCCCTCGAGCAGAAATGGAACTGCGAGGTCGAGCCGGCCCGCATCGGTTCCATAAATGCCGCATAAGTGATTTCCGTGGATTGCGGCGACCGCCTCGTTGTGGGGGCCTTGCGTTTTCATCGTGCCCTCCTTGCCCTTCGGAGCGCTCGGCGCGGCGGCGGGCTCTTCCATGAACGCCAACAAGTCTGCGCGGCGAAAGCGTCGCTCACGACGGCGGCCTATCCGCAAGCACGCGAGCAAGCCGTCGTTCGTCCACCGGCGGAGCGATGCCTCGCTCACGTTCAGAAACCGCGCTGCCTGTCCGATGTCGAGCAGCTCGGTCGCGTCAGCGGACTCGGGGGTCAGCTCGTTGATCGAATACCCTCCTTGAGTCGGCAAACGTAGTCTCCTTGCGGGGCGCAGGGAATACACGTGTTTTGTGGGGCCCGCGAAGCCACGCTGTTTGTATAGCAAAGACCAGCCCCGGACAGGCTATGCGAGCGCCATTTCCAATGGATATCGGAACGTATCTCGGTGCAGCTTGAGCGCTTCCAGAACTTCCACGCCGGAAAAACGTCGTACGTCATAGGCACAGACGGTCACCACCGGATAGCGTCGAACGATGAACTGGTCGTATGAAGCCTCATAGTCGGCGAACCTTTGAGCGGTTCCCTTCTTTCGCATCTCCCACACGTCGCCGAACACGCGAAACGATTGGGCTCCCGCGGCGCTAGCCTTGTCCAGCTCGATCTCGAAATCCTTTATCTGCGCCCGCGGCGACTCCTCGTATTCGGCGAACACGAGCTTCCCGGCGTCCCGGTCACGCTGAAGCGAGGGACGCTTCTCCTCTAGATAGCGCAGAAGGCGCTTTGTGGAGCGAATCGATGCGGCGACGTACACCATGCTGCCCTCGTCCAGGCCCTCCAGTATGAACCGAACGGCGAGCGTGGCGCGACCGAGCTCGCTGGCATACAGAGCACACAGGTGACCCCCACGCCTCACCGAGATTGAATCGTCGAATGCTCCGGCCACGTCGTTCGCCGCCGGCTGCGTTTCTGACTGGAGCAGGCGCGCGGGCTCCTGCTCGACAAATGCGAGCAGGTCTGCGCGCCGAAATCTGCGCTCTCGTCTTCGACCGACTCGAAGACATTGCAGAGCCCCCGAATTCGTCCAGCGCCGCAGTGACGTTTCGCTGACGCTGAGAAAGCGGGCCGCTTCACCTATGTCCAGGAGATCGATCTCATCGGGCTTCTGCAACGTGAACCTCCAGTCGTGCGTGGGCGGCGGACCCTTGGGGGTTTTCCTAATAGTCTAGCTCGAACACCAGATATAACCTCCCCGCGTGCCGGTCCCAGCTAATTGACCTACACTCACTGAAGCTAACGATTAAGCTGAGCAGTATAGCATAGTATAGTTCAGTATATCGCAGTCATCCAGCTCAGATTTGGTCCTCAATTTGCGCAGTAAAGTACAATGGAGTATAGTTAAGGCTAGGTATGGATAATATCGCCTTTCTGCGTAAATAATGCCACGATGCAAAAGCCTTATGGGTCCACAAACATTCGAGCTGGAGACGTATCCGCAGTGCCATTTGTTTCTTTTCCGGTGACAAAACCCGTTCGCGTTCTCATGCTCGAAGATAGCGAAGCCGACGCGGAGCTTATCCGCCACGAGCTGCTTCGATGTGGTCTCTCCGCCGTCACCGAGCGTGTGGCGAACGAGCAGGCATTCGCTTCGGCGGTCAGAGATTTTATGCCGGACGTCGTCCTCTCCGATCACTCGCTTGGTTCGTTCGATGCCCGATCCGCTCTGGTGCTCCTCCGCAGTCTCCGGCCGACCACACCGCTGATTCTCGTGACCGGCTCGGTCAACTCCGATGCAACCGTCGCATGCATCCGCGCCGGGGCAGAAGATCTGATAACGAAAGCGGACCTAAGCGGCCTCGCCGCTTCAATCACTAAAGCCGTTCAGCTGCGGCTTCCGCTCGACAAGCTCACGCCGCGACAGGTAGAGGTATTGAGAATGGTGGCAGAAGGTCACCGCACGAGAGAGATAGCGTTGCGTCTCAATCTGAGCGTCAAGACAGTGGAGAGTCATCGGGGTGAGATCATGAAACGGCTCGCGATTCACGACGTGGTCGGTCTAGTCCGCTACGCGATGCGCGTGGGACTCGTTTCCCCGACGATGTGATCCGGGCCTCGATCACTCCTTAGTGCCGTCAGTAGCGCAGTCGATGGCTGCTAAGGGCAACCCCCGATAGTGCGGTCTGCTACATAGACGTATTAGAACGTAGGTGAATTTTCTGCAGTACCGGCGAAGAGCGTTCGAGCTCCTCGTCAAACTCGGGTCCGGATCTCCCAGGCGCGCCTATCGATTAGGCGAGGATGGTAGCTGAGTTCGTCCATCCGGAGGGAGGCGCCGTGAACGAGCCCCGCAGAGTCCGCGCGGAATCCAAGCGACAACGAAGGAAGCCGCCCCCAGCGGAGGGCGAGGCGAGCCGTGCCCCGCGCGGTTCGTCTCTGGTCGACGTTCTCATGCACGACGAAAGCGTGCACCAGATGATGGACAGCAGAGGAGACTACGCGATCTTCATGCTCGACGCCAAGGGATGCGTAGCTAGCTGGAACAAGGGAGCGCACCACATCAAAGGCTACGCACGCGAGGAAATCTTCGGCGAGGACTTTTCGGTTTTTTACACGACCGAGGACCGCGCGAGTGGAAAACCCAAGCGAGACCTCGACATTGCGACGCGCGACGGTCGGTTCGAGGAAGAGGCGATGCGAGTCCGCAAAGATGGCTCGATGTTCTGGGGCAACATTGTGCTGACTGCCGTGCGCGACCGCACCAACACATTGGCGGGTTTCGTCAAGGTAACGCGCGACCTTACAGAGCGACGCGGTGCAGAGGAGCGCGCCATTGCCGATGACCAGGCGCTCAAGGCCGTGAACGCCGAGCTCGAATCGTTCACCTATTCAGTGTCCCACGACCTGCGCGCACCCATTCGCCAGATCGAGGGATTTTCCAAAATTCTTGGTGAACATCTCGCCGGTCACATCGATCCAAAGGTCGCGTTCTATCTCAAGCGAATCGAGGAAAGCTCTCGTCACATGGCGCGGCTCGTGAACGACCTGCTCGAGCTCTCCCAGATCGGAAGGAAGCAGCCATCCCCTCGTCTCACTTCACTCGATACCCTCATCGCTCAGGTGTTGACGAATGTGCAGGCAGAAAGCGCGGATCGCGAGATCGAGTGGCGGGTCGACTCATTTCCCGAAATGGTCTGCGACCCCGGCCTGTTGAACATCGTATTCACGAACCTGTTGTCCAATGCCGTGAAGTACACGCGACCACGCCAGAAAGCGGTGATAGAGGTCGGATACAGGATCTCCGATGGCCAGCTCGTCATATACGTTCGCGACAACGGAGTTGGCTTCAACATGAAATACGCCGACAAGCTCTTCGGGGTCTTCCAGCGCCTTCATAGTTCCGAGGACTTCGAAGGAGCCGGAGTCGGGCTCGCGACCGTGCAGCGGATCGTTCGCAAGCACAAAGGCCGCGTGTGGGCGGAATCGAGCGTCAATGGCGGCGCGACTTTTTTCTTCACCCTCGGTGGCAATCTCGTCGCTGGGCGGATCGAACACAGGAAATGACCGCGCTCGCGGAGACCACTGGCTCTATACGCGTTCTCCTGATCGAAGACAGCGAGGCGGATGCCGATCTCATGGTGCACGCCATCACGCGTGCGTACCCGAGCGCCCGGTTCGACTGGGCTGTAAGCCGGAAGCAATTCACGGAGCGGTTGGCCGCGAGCGACTATGACGTCGTTGTCGCGGATTACCGGCTGCCGGACTGGACGGGGATGGAAGCGGTACGCGAGCTACGCCATCTCGGACTCGACATTCCGCTGATTCTCGTCACCGGCGAGCTCGGCGACGAGCGCGCGGTCGAGTGCGTAAAGGCAGGCGCCGCTGATTACGTCCTGAAGACAGGCACTCTTGCCCGGCTTCCGATCGCCGTGGGGCGGGCGATCGAAGAGAAACGCAGCCGCAACGAATCACGACGGTCGCACCAGCTGGTAGAGCGGGCGCAGCAGCAGGCGCGCGAGCAAGAACAGCGCTTCCTTCAGCTGGCCGAAACCATCGATGAAGTGTTTTTCGTGATGGAAGCGCAGCACCGAGAAACGCTGTACATCAACCCGGCCTACGAAAAGACATGGGGGCGCAGCTGCCAGAGCCTGTACGACAATCCCCAGTCCTTCGTGGACCCGGTGCCCACCGGCGATAAGGAGCGACTCGTCGAGTACATGGACCGGGTTTCCCGTGGCGAGCTGGCCGGCAAACTCGAGTACCGCATCGTTCAGCCAAACGGCAGCATCCGCTGGCTGCTCGCACACGCAGTTCCGATCCGGAATGAGCATGGCGAGGTCTATCGCATTGGTGGCGTGGCTCTCGACATCACCGAATCGCGCGAGACGCAGATGGCGCTCGAAGAGATCGCCGAGCGGTTACGGAAGCTCACCGAGACATCGTTCGACGCCATCGACATCACGCAAGATGGAATAATCCAGGAGGCGAACCCCGGCTATCTGAAAATGTTCGGCTACGAGAGCATGGACGAGGTGGTCGGCCGGCCCGTCACGGATTTTGTCGGCGCCGGGTCTCACGATGACGTCGCAATGCGCCTTGCGAACAACGTCGAAGGGACTTACGAACTCGAGGGCCGGCGGAAAGATGGGAAGAAGCTGCTGCTCGAGGCGACCGCGAGGACACACACCATCAAAGGTCGAACAGTACGAATCACCGCCCTGCGGGATATGACGGAGCGGCGCGCACTCGAGGATCAGTTCCGCCAGGCGCAGAAGATGGAAGCCGTTGGGCGGCTGGCCGGCGGCATAGCGCACGATTTCAACAATCTGCTAACGGTAATTCTCAGCTACGCTGACATGCTGATCGAGGGCGTATCGCCCAAGGATCCGCGCGCCGAAGATCTCACCGAGATTCGCAAAGCCACAGTGGCGGCGGCATCGCTCACGCGACAGCTGCTCGCCTTCAGCCGTCAGCAGGTGATCGAGCCCCGCCTCATCAATCTCAACGACATCGTCACAAGCTCCGAGAAAATGCTGCGCCGACTTATCGGCGAAGACATCGAAGTTCAGACGACGCTCTCATCGACGCCGCTGACGGTGATGATCGATCCGGGACAGCTGGAGCAGGTGTTGATGAACCTGGCTGTGAACGCACGGGACGCGATGCCAACCGGAGGAAAGCTCACCATGGAAACGGCCAACGTGAGCCTCGATGCCGAATACGCGCGCGATCATTGGCCGGTGGTTCCCGGCAATTTCGCCATGCTGGCAATGAGCGATATCGGCTGCGGAATGGACGACCAAACTCGCGCCCGCATTTTCGAGCCGTTTTTCACCACCAAGGGTGCGGGCGAGGGCACGGGACTCGGCCTGGCTACGGTGTACGGGATCGTCAAACAGAGCAACGGATTCATCTGGGTCTACAGCGAGCCGGGCAAGGGCACCAGCTTCAAGATCTATTTCCCGCTCCTCGAACAAAACGAGCAGCTCGCAAGGATGGAACAGGCGGAAGCACCGCGCAGTGGAACCGAGACGATTCTGCTCGCCGAAGACGCGACATCGGTGCGTGTTGCCGCCCGCCAGATTCTTGAACGGTTAGGCTACACTGTCTTCGAGGCGGCGAATGGTATGGAGGCGTTGACCAAGGCGGAAAACGGATCCAGGATCGATCTCCTTTTGACAGATGTCGTGATGCCGGAGATGAGCGGCCGTGAGCTGGTCGACCGCTTCGCTAAAATCCGACCGAACACCAAAGCACTCTTCATGTCCGGTTATACTGATGACGCGATCATACGTCACGGCGTGCTTCGGCCGGGCACGGCCTACCTTCAGAAGCCTTTCTCTCCAGACACTCTTGCCAAAAAAGTGCGCGAGGTGCTCGACTCTCGCACAGGACCCGAACCTCAAAGCGTGAAGATTGCTCTCGCCGATGTGTGAGTGTACAGTCGAGCTTGGTGAACTTAGGTCTTGCGAGTTGAATCAGGCGGTCTAGCTTAAACGCCTGTCCACCCTTGCCTGACGCCATGACGCAACAAAGTCCTCGGTCTCTCAAACACGAGTACGAGCTGTACGTAGAAAACGAGATCGAGAATTACAAGGAGTCGGTGTCGCGGAACGCCATTCTCAAGATTGGCGATGAAGCCGCAGCGTCACTTCGCGCGGGCGAACAGTTCGCGATGGACGAGCTTCTTCTCTGGGCGGAGGTCGATCGCATAATCCGGAAACGCCTCCGCGTTCCGGCGTATGAGAC
>JAXDME010000175.1:0-9145 GCA_034666285.1 Gemmatimonadaceae bacterium
GCCAGACACGGCGAAGAAAAAACCGCCCCGATCGTTTCGACATTCGACATTTTGCGCCCGAAGGACGACGCCGAGAAGCTGCGGTTCTCCCTGCGCGTGACCAACAACACCACGAAAATGCTGGAGCTGCGCTACCCCGATGGGCAGACGCACGATTTCGTCGTGAAAGATTTCGCGGGCAAGGAAGTCTGGAAGTGGAGCGAAGGCCGCATGTTCACCTCCGCGATGCGCAGCGAGACCCTGAAGGGAAAAGGCGCGACAACGTTCGAGGAAAGCTGGAATCCCAAGGGCATGCACGGATCTTTTACCGCCGTCGCGATACTCCGCAGCAACAACTACCCCATCGAGACCTCGGTTCAGTTCGTCCTGCCGTAGCAGCTTCTCCCAATGATGGAAACTGAAACGCGCTCTCCTGAGCGCGTTTTTGCGTTGAGCACCTTGGCTTTTCTTATTCGCGGCTGCCAGCTACGTTAAAACTCAGCGCTGTCAGTGCAATGAGAGGATTTGATGAATATTACCGGCGGACAACTCGTGCTCGGCGATCGAGAAGTGGCGATCAATGGCCTCCAGATCATTCTCGATGAGGGCGCGAAAGGGCAGAATGGGACGGTCGTACCTGACTGGCGCGGACACTTCCGCCTGAACGCCGAACAGCGCCGTCGCGTTGGAAACCTGGCTGGCGAGGCGAAGATCATTTTCGACGACCGGCGGAGCGGACCAGTCCTGATCGACCGCTACAACGCCATATCTGGCGAAGCCTCATTCACCGGAGCTGGCGAGCTCAAATAGGTCTCAGGCGCTTTGCGCCGCAATCAGTTCCGCTTCGGCTTGTCCACCAGCGTTACCGGATTCCCGAACGACCACTGACTATGCTCCCGCTCTTTCGTCGGAACGCCCAGCATAGCCTTGAAGAACGGCACTAGCTCGCGCTGTGACGGCGTGACAATCGCCGCCGCGATTTCCGGTTGCACCCAGAAAACCTTCCAGTAGGCCTTTTCCGCCGCGTTCGCGCTGTCCAGCTCCGCCTTCCCCGCTCCACCTTGCCCGCGCGCCAGAAATGCGCCGAGCGGCACGTACACATCGCGCACCTGTTTGGAGAATATTGCGTCTGCGCTGTCCAGCGAGGCTACCTGCGCCTTGCTAAGGAAGAGTGAATCGCTCTGCTCTACCAGCAGCTTGTAGATGTCGGACGTTCTACCGAGGTAAAACGCCGTGAGCGAATCAGCGGATCTCCGTTCCCACCCGGTTGGTCCCTTAACCGGCTCGACCGCGCGCCGCAGCTTCTGAAGACTGTAATCGGTGGAGAGCTCGAAGGAGAAATCGATCACGATACGGAACGGATTCCTGAGCAGCGTCCGGGTGGGACGCGTGTCGGCAAAGCGGGGATTCACGTCGTAGTTGAACCTGTTGTTCGCCGCGTCGAATCCACGTGGTACCAGCAGCACCGGATCAGGAATCGCCGACGATCCCCAGCCGCGCAGCGAATTCCCGTGCACCAGCTGGTCTATTCCCGCCAACACGTTCTCCATGTACACGTTGGGCCTTACCCGGTAACCCCAGCGGCTCGGCAAAGGCGGGGTCCATTGGACATTGAGGGATTGTGTCCATGGTCCCCTGCACCCGTTCCTCGGAGCCACGCGGCCGAGGTTATCGACGAGACACGCGCGCGCAGTTGGCGATCCGCTTGCCAGCAGAGTTCGCAGCTGCGCTGCCAGGGGTGCGTCTCCAGTGGTAGCCGGGTTGGGAACGTACGCGCGGTCGCCGCTCCGGCCATCGCCATTGACGTCGCCCTGGACCAGCGGCGTGAATGGCAGTCCCGACTGGGTCCGGGCGAAAAGGGTCACCGTTCCCGTCTTGCCCGTCGAAAATCCGCTTGTGATAACGAAGATGTGCCGCGCGTCGTTCGCTCCGGCGGCCCACTCACGCAGACGCGGATCACCAAATGCAGCGCCATCAAAACCGCGGTACTGACGCTTCGTCGCCTGCAGCGTGTACCCAATCGATCCGTAGAACGAGGCGCCGCTCCTGAACTTGAACACATCGGGTGACAGCCCGAGGTTGAGCTGTCCGCCGTATCCGCGCAGATCGCTAACCCTCACTCCCACTCCGCCATACTGGTTCGACTTTCTCGATTCGACCGCCGACACCGCTCCGCTCGCGGGGTCGATCGACGCCGCCGAGACGAAGACAGGCCGATTCTTTTCGTCGATGAGGTTCAACCGGGGTGCGCCAGTAAAGTTTGCGTCGATCACCCCGGGTTGCGAGAGATCGTAAGACATCAGCGTGCCAACACGCAGAAGCCAGCTTTTCATGCTCGTGTTCCAGTCGAGTGATGCGCGCCAGCTCCTCGGAACATCGTACGACGGATCTATCAGTGTTACCGATGGCGCCTGCTCTGACAGCACTCCCCCGCCGTTCACACATTGGACGGGTATCGAGCCGGGATTCGCCGCGAATAAAGACCAGTCTGGAGTCGGCGCAGCGGCGCCAACGCAGTTGAGGTATGCCGTAGCACCGGAGAGACCCGTCGACGCCGACGCGTCTGCCAGAACCCCGGGATGCAACAGATCGCGAAACTCGCCTATTCCGCCCCGAAAAGTGCCGGAAACGCTTCGAAAGTAGGTTCCGGTCTGGTTCATCATGGTGCCGGATCCGTTGTCCTTGTCGCGATTGTAGGTGTACGTGAATCCAATTCGCGGACTTACATGAATTCTCGTGGGCGCAACCCCGGTGCGAACACCGAGCGCCTGCTCGAGCGCGACGTTTCTCGCGGGCCTGCCGCTAAAACCATCTGCCTCGAGTCTCGCGCCATACAGAATGCTGAAATAGCGCGTCGGGCCGAAGTTGTCCGCGAACGCAGCGGCTGTATTCCAGACCCTGCCTGCACGCGGTGGTTCGGCCAGCGTGCGCGAGAAGCTGCTCGCACGCCCGGCGGTGAAATCCTCGATTGAATTGAAGTTGAAGCTGCCAAGACCGTTCGAGTATCCGCGTTCGCTCAGGCCGTCGAGTCGCCCCCACAGCAGTCCCTTGAAACGATGCTTCCTGCCCTGCGCGTTCCAATCGGTCTCGTTCCCGGCTTCGACAGTCCACCTCGATTCCTCAGTTGGCAAGAACGATCCCCCGCCGATGTGCAGCGACGCAACATCAGACCCGGCGCTGGCACCGTCCGAGCGGACCAGCACGTTCGCGCTCGGGAGCGATTCATAGGGAGACATGTCCGTCCGTACGCCGCTCACAGCGATACGGGTCTCGTTCAATGTACGTCTGCCCGCACCAACGTAGGAGCCCAGTGTGAGCTGCGTACCGAGCGTGCGCTCGCGCCTCTCGCTCGCAGCCGAAGGCGCGGACAGCGGGCCGAACCCCTGCGCTCCATCGCGCGTGAACCCAGCGTAGGTGGTGAGCGTGCGAGTGCTGAGGGTGTCTCGCGTGTCGTCGAGGCGGCCCAGCCAGGTGGCCGTGTTGTGCTCCCGAATCGATGGAACGCCCGACGCGGCCACCGGAACACCGAGGGACGCGGCAAGCGCGATGAGCCGGGCGACTGAATCTGGTGCGACACCCGCATTGAGGAGCGCTTGATCGTCGGCGTTGAGGAGAGTCGATGGCGCACTGAGAGACCGCCCCAGGTCGAGCGCCACGTTGTACGTCATCACTCCGCGAATTACCTCGCCATCGGCGCCTACGCTTCCACGCACTCCACCACTCGTCGCGCCGATTGAGCGCCCAGTCGCGTCGGTGAATTGCAGGTAACGTGGATCGAGCGTCAGAAACGCGTTGCGACGCTGATAGTCCCTGTCGCCGGGCCCCAGCCGCACATCCACGTTCGCGCCGGAAAACCCTCCGCGTGTCGGATCGAACGTGGCGCCGGTTACACGCGTCTCGGTGTGCGCGGCGCGGGGGATGGATCCCGCGGCGAGACCCATTCCATTGAGAGTATTCAGATTGGATTCAGAGCCGGAGCCGAGGATGGCCGGCCCACCACCAGTCATCGTCACGTTGGACATGGTCCCGGCAATCGCGTTTAGATCGCCCGCGATTGTAGGTGGCACCTGTCCGTTAACACCGTCGCGCCATTTCTCCGACGAGCCGGTCTCGGGCTGGCTTGGATAGACCCCGTTGTCGGCGCGCTCGGGCTTCTGTCCCGTAATCTTGACGGCGTCGAGCGTGGCCACCGCTGCGCGCGGAAGCGTGAAGTTGGCGACGAGCTCGTGCTCGTCAGTCTGTCGCTGCACGCGCCGGCGCGCCGGGGAAAATCCAGGGGCGCTAACATAGACGAGATAGTCACCGGTTCCATGATCGAAGCGCACGCGGAAATTGCCGGCGCTGTCGGCGGTGGCCTGCTGTGTGAGGCGGTCGGGTCCGCGGGTTACCATGATCGTCGCCGCGATGGCGCGCGAGGAATCGTCCGTCACTCTGCCACGAATAACGTCGGCGGTCGAGTCCTGCGCTGAAAGATGCTTCGCAGTCAGGGAGATCAACGCGAAGCCAATCGCGATCACGGCTCCGGGCATGCGGAAAGATCGGGCGAAAGGAAGGACGCAGGAAGCCATACCGTCCATACGGGTGGAGGTAAGAATGGTGTCGTCTGGCCTTTTTGACACCGTCCGAGCCTGGACCGTTTGCCAACGACAAAAAAAGAAGGGAAGCGCCTGGAGACGCTCCCCCTCTTATCCAATTGCTTCACTACCCTCTATTGACGATCTCCGCCAATTCGGGGCAACATGATATCCGTCGGTGCCGACGCATGTTCTGTGCTGGCTGGAGACCGGGAGAACCCGGACGCTCCTTGGAGTGGGCCTAACTTCCCGGCGGGGGAGGACCTGGTGGTCTCCTCGAGCTCACAGAGCCATGACCCGCCTGTGAGCCGATCCACACGACGGCCCCGAGCACCGCGCCTGCCACCGCAATCGACCGTCCCACCTGTGTCCGTTTCTGCTCCACTCGCCCGATGTATCGGGTCGGAATGGTGACCACAGCATCTTGATACGCCTGATTGTCTGCGGCAACCCGGCCAACTTCGGTGACAGCGATGGTTACCGCCGAATCGCTTGCCGAACGCACCGTTCCCTCGACAGAAGTCACCTGAGAGCCGAGCGGTCCGAAGCTCTCCGAGTGAGCGTCATCGGTCAGGTCGAACCTGACCGTGCCGCTCGTTGGCGCGGCGGCCAACGACGTTGGGGCGTACGTCGAGCACGCCCCAACTAAAAAAGAGATGCCTACAACTGCCGCAACTGCTCTCATCCAGCCAGGCACGGCTGGCCCGTTCCATCCGACACCGTGTTCGGCGGATCGTTCGGATTTCTGGAGCCGTTGAACCCCTGGCCAGCCGGTGGAATGTTGGTATTCGTGAAGCGCTCGTTCGGATCGTAGTACATGCGCGCGGGCATCTTCTGCCCCGCCTGCGTCGGCGGAAAATTGGGCGTGCACGTCCGCTTGTAGTCGTTCCACGCCTCATGCCCAAGCTGAAAATCAGCGATGTACTTCTCGATCAGGATCTCGTTCAGCAAAGGCTGTCCCGCGACCGCCTCGGCTGGGAGCCCGTGATTCGCGCGCTCCTCGTTCAGCTTCGATAACGCCGTGGCCTGATCGCCCGTGCGATACGCTGCTTCCGCCCAGATCAACGTGTTCTCATCGTAGGTGACGTATGGTTGCGGAAAGTTCGGCGCCAACCGCGCGTTGCTCAGTCTGGTCGCCGCACCATTGATGTATTCAGCGCGTCGTGGGTCCCCCCGGCTCTGTAGCAGAGCCGTGAACTGGGGATCGATGACCAGATATCCTCCGCGCCCCGCCGGAAACTCGAACTGGTAGTAGAAGTTCGTTTCGGCGGCGCTCGTGGTGAACGCGCCGAAGTAGTTGCCCGCGTCCGACGAGATGCCCTGCTGCGCCTCGGCCAGAGCCTGTGCGTAGGCGGCTGGACGAACTTCCGCCGTGTGCATGTAGAATCGGGCCTTCAGCGTGTGCGCCAGCGTCGTCCACGCGTCGGTATCTCCACCATACACGAGATCAGATCCGGCGGGCGGCGAGTTCGTCGCAGCCGTCGTCGCCATGTTCGCGATCGCCGCGGTGAGAACCTTTTGCACCGAGTCGTAGACGGTGAGCTGGCCGTCGAGTGGAGGGTTGGCTTCGTTCGACAGCGCCTTCGAGTAAACGAGATTTCCGAACAGGTCAGCTCCAGTGCCCATCGTGATGCCTTCCTGCACCTGAAGAATTCCCAGAAGCGAAAAATTCTGTTCGGCTTTCGCGATTCCCTGGGCGCGCACGATGTCGACTAGTCCGCCGGCGGCGTACAGTCCGATGTTGAACCCGCTTTGGATACCCTCGTCGTACAAGTAATTGTAGATGCTCTGATACTGATTCTGCCCACCGGCAAACTGGCGTGCCCACATGCCGGTGACTCTTGCCGGGTCGCTGCCGAGCAACGCCCAGATCGCGCCCTCTGAAGCGGCGAATAATTGATTGGCGGTGGCCTCGCTCGGACGGTTTGGGTCCGTGTTGAGCTCGCCGCCCGTGAGGAAATCGCTCTTGCAGCTGGTCGCCGTCAACGCGACTGCAGCCAAGGCTAGATATCGAAGTTTTATCACTGCAATGCTCCTACGCGTTAGCGGTTTAGGCTGAATGACAGGACGACCGAGCGTGACTGCGGATTTGCAAACCAGTCGAGTCCCTGCGTGAGGAATTCGGCTCCGGCGTTGTTCACTTCCGGATCAAGACCGCGATACTTCGTCCACGTTCTGAGGTTGCGGCCAGCGATGCGAATGTCGGCGGAGCTGAATCCGGTGAGGTTCTTCAGGAATGGTTGATCGAGCGACAGCGTGAGACCGATCTCACGCAGCTTGACCCACCCCGCGTCTTCCATGAATTGCTCGCTGGGGCCGGTGAAGCCTCCGCCAGTGCCAACGATGCTCATCCATCTCTCCCAATCCTGCGGTGTCTTGAGACCCGTCACTCCTTTTCCCGGGCCAGCCACGTCCGGGTACGTCTTGGTATCGTAGTCGACACCATAGGTACCGGTGCCGCTGCGCCGATCAGTATCGATGTGCGTGCCGAAGACGTACAGCGCGCCACGGGTTCCGTTGTATTGGGTGCCGCCTTTCTTGACATCGAGCAGTCCGGACAGCGTCACCCTGTTCATGATCTTGAGCGAGCTGGTGTAGGACATCGTGTACTTCGGATGCGGGTCACCGAGAACCCGCACTTCGGGATCGGCGACCGGCAAGCCATTGGGTCCAAGGAAGAGGGCGTTCTTCTTGTAACCGCCTGGCGTCGCCGAGCACAGCGCGTCGATGTCCTGCGCCACCGATCCACCGGCGATTCCCGGAACCGCTATCTGGGTTCCGCGTCCGCAGCGGACGAAGCCGGTCCCGATGATCACGCCAGGCGCGTATCCGATAACGTCGGCTCCTTCCGCGGAGCTCGCACCGAAGCCTTCGCCGAGGTCGAAGATCTGCGCACCGCCAAGACTCGTGACGTTGCCCTTGTTGCGACCGTACTGCACACCCACATCCCACGCCAACCGCTGCGTCGTGTACGGACGAAAATTGACGGACACTTCCAGGCCCTTGTTCGTCAGGGCGCCGGTGTTCTTGAACGCGCTGAGGAATCCGGTCGACGCCGCGTTCACCGTGATCGGGAGAATCACATCACTCGACTTCTTGTTGTATCCAACGATCGAGAGGTCGATTCGTTGATCGAAGAAGCCCAGATCCGCACCGATCTCCGTTTCCTTCTGGAGCTCGGGACGCAGCGCTGGATTTCCCAGGCGTGTGCTGCTCGTGACTCCGGGAACGCCGCCGACGGAAGTGCGGAGCGCGTCTCCATATCCGGAGCCGAACTGCGTGATCGTGCTCAGCGCATTCAGCGCCGCGTATACATCGGGCTCACGCCCGGTCTCTCCGTAAGCGGCACGAAGCTTTCCGAAGCTCAGAATCCCCCTCTGGTCGGCACCGTGAATCAGATTGGTGAACGTCCACGCTGCAGACGCTTTCTTGAACGTGTGACGCCGCTGCGACGCACCGAACGTGGAGAAGCCGTCATTGCGCAATCCAGCCGTGAGATAGACCTGGTTGTACAGGTTCAGCTCTCCCTGACCGAAGTAGCTCTCGATGTGGCGCAGCGATTTGAATTCCAGCCCGGTCTGGTTGATCGTGTTCTCGATCGCCAGCGGCACCGGTCCGATAAGACCTTCGCCCTGCGACGACAGCTGCCGGTACCGGCGCGAGTTGAGATTCTGGCCCGCCGTGAGCGTGGCGTTCAGATTGTCGCCACGATCCAGCGTAGCGGACGCGAGGAGATTGTGGTCGATTACGAGATTCGTCTGGTCCGCGCGTATGACGCTGCCGCCGGGATCGTTGGCGGACGTGAGCGGAAGTGCCTGGAGCCGTGAGTCGGTGTAGTAGTCACCGCCGAGTGTCTCCTTTACGGTCAGCCAGGTGAGTGGCCTCCAATCGATATTGAAATTGGAGATGGCGCGCCCGACTTCGCTGCGGTTGCCGTTGCTGTTGATCGCGAAGAACGGATTGTCGTAGTACGCGCAGCAGTTGAACGCTTCGACGCTTGTCGGATTCGGAAAGCGATAAACGCGCTGAAGTCCGCGATCCGTGAGATAGGGTTGATTGTTGAACGCAGGTGGAGTTCGCAGCGCACCGAGCAGCAGCCCGGATACATCGTTGCCGTGCTGGACGAATGCTCCGCGCGCGTCGACGTAGTTGAAATTGCCGCCGAGCGTGATCTTGCTGCCCACTTCCTGCGTTCCCTTGAGGCGGAAGTTCGCTCTGTTGTATCGGTTGTTCGGTCCCTGGATTATTCCGATCTGGTTGGTGAGCCCGACCGACGAGTAGAAGCTCGTCCTGTCGTTGCCGCCGGAAACCTGGACGTTGTTGTCCGCGGTGACACCATTTCGGAACAGCTCACCGACGTGATCATAGGTTGGCGTTCCGGCAGGGAGCTTGGCCCCCATGAGGTTCGTCCCGCGGTCGGCGAGCAGTCCGGCGTGGTGCCGCACGTGGCCGCCGCGTCGGGGATCGGTCCTGCTGCGCGCGCCAGAGAGCCCTGCGCGTAGTCATGCTGCAGGATGTCGACGAGGCGCGCTTTGTCGAAATTGACCGAGGACGAGACGCTTGTACGGGTCGCCCCCGCGTGTCCGCGCTTG
>JAXDME010000176.1:0-3877 GCA_034666285.1 Gemmatimonadaceae bacterium
CCGCGGGCAAGTTGAAATACAACTTTGCGACGAACGGCGCGGTCGCCATGGCCCACGTGCCGCAGATGTACAGTCTCTACGAGCTGTACTTCGACGCGGCCTTCGCTCGCGCCGCGGCGCTGAAGCGATTGGCGGGGGACACGGTGCAGCTGCGGCAGTTCTACATCGACCGCGAATTCGATCGGTTTCCGCTGCACCACGGAGTCGTGCGTCTTTTGTCGGGGAACCGCGCGGAAATTCAGCACGACTGGCTCTCCGGGACGGGTCAGGCCACGTTCGATTCCACGGGCCGCATGCTGAGATACTCGGGTGCACGCAGCACGTACCTGGTGGACGTCACGCGTCTTGATTCGCAGCCCGACATTAAGCCTATCGCCGACAAGTGGGAAGCGCTGGAGGCAGCGAACGGCGCCGTTAAGCAACTAAGTCCGCGAGACACAGTGCGGTCGACTATCGGCAACGTGTCCCTTGCGATCGACTACAGTCGGCCACACGCGCGAGGGCGCGCTCTGCTCGGCAACGTCATACCATATGACCGGGTGTGGAGGACGGGCGCGAATGCTGCGACACAATTCACTACGTCGGCGCCTGTGAGACTCGCGGGAATCCAGCTCGTCGCGGGAACCTACACGTTGTGGACGGCCCCCCATCAGAACGGAGTGGATCTCATCGTGAACGGACAGGCCGGGCAATGGGGCACAGAGTATGACCGCTCGCGCGACGTGGGAAAAGCACGCATGCAGTCGGCTGCGCTTGCGACGCCGATCGATCAATTCACGATATCGCTCACCGCGAACGACGGGCGGAGCGGTACGCTCACCCTTGAGTGGGGCTCATTCCGCTGGACGGCGCCGATCGAGGTGCGGTGAGTTAGCGATCACCGTGCCCGCCGGCATGCGCGCGGCGGGCTTCTGATCTCTCGAGCAACTGCTTCGCTGCAGCTAGTGTAGCGTGATCGCCAAACCGATCTGTCCAACGTTCGCGTCTGTGTTGGAGTTCTTCATACCGAAGCTGTTCCAGTAAGGCGTGATGCTGGCATTGCTGGCGACGCGGTAATCGTAGCCGATACCGAACAGCGCACCAACACCGGATTCCGTTGCACTGAGTCCTCCTACGGATTCTCTGACTGACGCACCGCCGATGCCGCCGGTGAGGAAAAAGCCACCGGTCGCCGAAGGGTAGAAGCGAACGCGAGCATCGAGCGTCGCTACCGTCAATCTCCCGCCTTGCTCGGACTTGCTCCAGCCAGCCGTGCCGACGCCGAGCAACCATCTCGGGGAAAGCGTTCCACCAGCGGACAAGTCACCGCTCACACCGTTCTCGCGCGAGGAACCGCAGCTCTGGCAGCCGAGTGAGCCCATTCCGAGCCCGCCGCTGAACCAGAAACCCTGACGGATCTGCGCGTTCTGCGCCTGCGCCGTTGTGACAACAGCCAACGAGCCAACGACGGCTACCAACCGAACCATTCTCTTCAAGATCATTTGAATCTCCTCTGTTTGTCGGCGGGATCCTGGGGTTTGGAACCGCGACCGCGTTCCTATGGTCCCGCTCAGAAGGGACGGATGGAGTGGCCGGAAGCAACGGCTGGCCAGGGCTGGATAGTCGAAGCAGTCTCGCTTTGGCCAGCCTATAACTGATTTCTAAGTTTTCCTGAAACCGACTCTGGTTGGCCGCCGTATGGCTGGCAACAACCCATACGGAGTCGCGCAGGATGAGCGCTGTTTCTTCAGTCGATCGCACCGCAGATATGTCGCCGCGCACGAAGGCGAGGCTCACTGGCGTGGTCTACGTCCTTTACATAATCGCTGGCATCTACGCCCAGGCCTTCGTCAGCGATCGCCTCGTCGCATCGCATGACGCCGCGCGGACCGCAGCCAACATCCTCGCCAATCAGACGTCCTACGGGCTTGCGTTCACAGTCTATCTGCTAGAAATGGCGGGCCAGATCGCAACCGTGGTGTTGTTCTATCAGCTGCTCAAACCCGTGAGCAGGACGGGGGCGATGCTCGCCGCGGCATTCGAGCTGACGGGATGCGGGATCAAGATCTTCAGCCGGCTCTTCTACTTTGCACCGCTGCTGATGTTGGGCCGCGGCGCTTCGTATCTGAGCGTCTTCAACAAGGAGCAGCTCGACGCGATCGCGCTGTTGCTCTTGAGGATCAACGATAACGGCGCTGCGATAGCCCTCGCGTTCTTTGGGTTCTCGACGGTGGTGCAGGGCTGGCTGATTTACAGATCCGGCTTTCTGCCGCGTTGGCTTGGAGCTATCGGGATCATCTGCGGATTCGGTTGGCTGACATTTCTGTGGCCGCCGCTCGGAATGCGTTTGTTCATGTACCTGGCGCCGCTCGGCCTTGTCGGTGTGCTGGCAATGAGCGTGTGGCTGCTCACCGTTGGCGTGGACGAGCAGCGCTGGAGACAGCGCGCCGCCGAAGCGGGGAGATCGATCTGGAACTAGAGCGAATCTTCGCGCTGTGCGATCCGCTCACTCGCAGTTGATCATCCACGGAATACCGAAGCGATCGACGACCATGCCGAATCGCTCTGACCAAAATGTCTTTGCGATTGGATATCGCACCTCACCGCCGTTCCCCAACTTCTCGAACAGCCTCTCGGCTTCACCCGCGCTGGCTACGTTCAGCGAGAGCGAGAATCCCTGCGGCTTCTCATAGCGCTCAGGGGGGACGTCGGCGCCCTCCAGGAGCTTTCCGGCGATCCTCACGCTGCCATGCATGATCTTGGTCTCCCATCCCTCGGGTACGACGTCCGCCATCGGCGAATCAGCGTAACGAAAGAGGAGACCAGGTTTGGCACCGAGCACTTCCTCATAGCATTTGAACGCAGCTTCGCAATCGCCCTTGAAGCTGATGTAAGCCGAGACTTCCAAGCGTCACTCCTTTGCGCGGGCCATTCATTGTACGCGGCCGAGGACGTGTGTGTTGTGCCGCGCAGAGGGTTAAGCGGTGAGGGCTTTGCGTTTCGCACACCGCGAGCTCATCGACGCTGAGGCAGCTTCTCTCGTAGCAGCTTCTGCGCAGTCTCCAGGGCGTCCTTCGCAGGCACGGCAACATCCGGAGTCACGCCGACGCCTTCCCAGTTCGTGTGCGTGATCGGGTTGATCGCGCGCGCGAAGGGCACGCCGAGCGTGAAGTGTTCGTCGATTCTGTGTCCGGAGACCGGATGCGCACCGCCCCCAGTAGTTTCGCCGACGATCGTCGCCCTTTTCAGGTTCTTGAGATCGTACGTGAACTCCTCGCCACCGGAAAACGTCTGCGACGACGTCAGCACATAAACGGGCTTCTCTCCCCCGAACCGACGGCCGGGAACCGTATCGCGGGTCCAGAACTCTTCGGTTTTGTCTGTGCGACGTGTCCAGAGATCGTTGAGATGCGTGCGCTTATCGAACAGGTACGACGACAGGTACGCGACCATTTCGGGTCTGCCGCCGCCATTGTCGCGAAGGTCGATGATCAAGCCTCGCGTAGCAGCCAGAAAAGTCATCGCGGCCGCTGCAGTAGCGCCGCAGGCTTCGACGTCGGTGAAACCATTGAGCTTGAGATAACCGATGTTACCGGGGAGCTGCTCCGCCTTCACGAATCCGCAGTTGATATCGTCCAGAAATCGTCGCCGACGCGCGACATCCTGCGGCGAAGGAGTGGGTGGCGGCCCCCCGTCATGATGCGGAGGATCCATCGGCAACGGCTCCGCGCTGTACTCGAATTCCATATGCTTGTCGTGCGCGATCTCGGCCAGATCGTCGTTGATCCGCATCGCGAACATCATCCCATTCGAATACGAATCGTAGGTCTTGCGCGCCAGGCGCGCGCGCAGCGAGTCGCCCATCCGCTTTGCGACATCAGGAAACACATAGAAAGTG
>JAXDME010000177.1:0-12100 GCA_034666285.1 Gemmatimonadaceae bacterium
TCGACGACCGCGACGGACAGCACTACTTCTACGACATCAACGCCTTGTCCAACTTCGTTGCCGATCCGAAGAACGTCGTCGGCTTCGATCCATTCGAGCGTCTCGTCGATTATCTAGTAGAGAGAACGAGAGTGATGGCTCCGGCCGGGTTTGGTCAGTGAGATACGGCTACTGGCTGCCGGTGTTCGGCGGCTGGCTCCGGAACGTCCCGGACGAAGGGATGAGCGCGACGTGGGAGTACGTAAAAAAACTCGCCCAGCGGAGCGAGCACTCTCGTTCTTTCGACCAGATAATCGACGAGGCGCTCGAACGGATCGAAACCGACGACGTTCTTTGGATCGGCGACGAAGTTGGACAGCGCGTTGATATCGTAGAAGTAGTGCTGTCCGTCGCGGTCGTCGACGAGATACTCGATTCCACCGACGTCGAGCTCGACGTGTCTCGCGATCTGCTCGACCTGACGGACGATCTCTACCGGTGGAGTGTATTGCTCGACGCGCATTCCATTTTTCGGTGCGTCGACCGCGCACGCTCCGCGCGCGAGCTGCTGCCCATCCGTCGTCTGGCAGACATCGGCAGGGCACAGATTGAAGGAATTCTCGGCCGGATAGACGTTGATCGCGTAGAGGAAATGTCCGTCGAGCACCTCCACTCGCGTGATGTGCCCATCGCGCAGCGGCGCGAGCTCCTGAACCAGCGCGACGCGATCGACTCCGAGGTCGATCAGTCCAACACTGGCGGCAGCTGCTAGCGACTCCGCGTTGTCGAAGCGGGTGATTCCCGCCCCGCTCCCGCCGATGTTCGCCTTCACGACGACCGGGAATCGCAAATCACGCGCGGCTTCGGGAGCGAGCGCGCCGTTGTTGATGACGCGGGCCCGCGGGTAGGGGAGACCGAGCTGCTCCAGCAGGTCGAGCTGGAGGGCCTTGGAGATCTCCATCTGATATGCGGCGGGACCGTTCACGAGCGGAACCCTGATCCTCTCGAGGTGACGGAGCCAGCTCAGAGTATGAAAGGTTACCTGCTCGTGTCCGCGAAGATACGCCGACGGGCTCGCACGGTTGAACACGAGCGAGTAGGGCGACTGGCTCTCCGAGGGATCGTACGAGTGCGAGGAAGCGTCTATGCGCGCGTAGGGTACTTCGCGGCGATCCAGCTCGGCGAAAAGAGGCTTGAACCAATCCGGGTGCTCGTAGTAGATCGCGATCGGTCCATCGGGTGTTGCCGGCATTGCAGTCTCCGTGACATCGCTGCAAAAAGTAGAAAGGCCGCGTCCGGGGAGAGACGGGGCCTCTGCTGTTTCAACCTAGCGCACGGATTTAGCAGGTCAAGCGGTCGTTACGTGATGAACTCGCGCAAACAGCCGAGGCGGTTTAGCATACCACCATGCCAGCCCGCGAAACCTTCAAGATCCCGACGCGCGATGTCGTAAGAATTCTCGCGCTGATATTCGGCTTCTATGTCGCCGTCCGGCTGCTCTGGATCGCGCATCCCGTAATCTTCCTTTTCTTCCTCGGGGTCCTTTTCGGTCTCCCCATCGCACAGGGGGCGGACTGGCTTCAGAAACGCGGCATTCCGCGCGGGTTTGGCGTCGCGATAATTCTTACGCTGTTTCTTGGCCTCCTCATCGGGGGCGGTATCGGGATGGCGCCTATTCTTCGGTCGCAATCGAAGGAGCTGCAGCAAAGGCTTCCCGAAGCGCTGGACAAGATCGACGCCTGGCTCGGTCACCGCGCCAACGGGGTATTGGGCATCCTCTTCAACCAGGAGAGTACCGGCGACGAAACCGGCACGGTTCCGGGAATTGAAGAAACGGATTCGGTCGGCACTGACACGCTCCCAGCCGCGCCCCTGGACTCTGCAACTCAGAAGACAATCACGCGCAGCAACGAAGTCGTGGTCGGCGGAAATCTCAGACGCGACATAACCAGACAGTTCTCCGGCGCACAGCATTCGTTTCTTCGGATGCTCACGTCCACGTTCGCCGTCACGGGCGCATTCCTGCTGGTGCTCTTCATCGCAGCTTACATCGGCCTCGATCCCCATCTATACCATGGCGGGGTTCTCGCGCTCGTGCCATCCCGGGAGCGCGACCGGGCGGCGCTCGCGCTGGCTCGACTCGCAACGACGCTGCGCCGATGGCTCGTCACCCAGCTGATTGCGATGGTCGTGATCGGAGCGGTCACGATCGTTTTTCTGTTGTCCTTTCACGTGAAGGCGGCGCTGCCCCTCGGCATTCTGGCGGGCGTGTCCAAGTTCATACCGATCGTCGGTTCGATATTCGCCGCGATTCCCGCGATTGCGATGGCCTTTATCGACTCACCGCACAAGGCGCTGGTCGTCGGGGTCGGCTATATCGTGATCCAGTTCGTCGAGAATCATGTGCTCGTGCCGGTGCTGATGAAGCGCGGAGTGAATCTCCCGCCGGCGATGACTCTTGGAATTCAGGCGCTGATGGCGCTCCTGTTCGGATTCCTTGGTTTGCTGGTGGCCGTCCCGCTACTCGCCGCGATTCTTACGATCGTTCGCACGATGACCGAGAAGGAGCTTCGCGAGATCTCCGAGGAGACGACCTCGCGCCTACCCGCCGGCGACGAGGCGGTCTAGAGCGCGCTCGATCATCGGACCCGCAATGATCAGTGACTTGAGCGAGTGCGCCGCGAAAGGGATCACCGTGTAGCTCAGGCGGGATCCGCCCGCGGAAATAAATTCCATATCGGATTTGCGCTCCTTGTCGCTGGCACCGCGGAGCAATTCGATGTGAACCTTTCGGGGCGTGTTGCGGATCTGGTCCGCGACTGAAAAGCTCCCGGGCTCGGTCGGCTCCCCGATGTTCATCTTGTCGTTGAGGGTGACCGTGGGGTGATCCCTTTTCGTTGGGCCAAGCGCGAGCACGCCAATCACGCCGGGCATTGGCGTATTGGCCTCCGCCCACAACGCGATGTCGGCGCCGAAAGAATGTCCCGCGATGATCAGCGGCACCGAGTCGGCTCCGAGCTCGTGCATGGACCGTTTTATTAGGGTCGGCAGCCCGTGGGCGAGAACGCTGTCGCGCAGCAGCGAAGAATCGGGAAGGCGATCCAGAAATGCCTTTACGTCGAATCCGACTACAGCATATCCCTTCGCGGCCAGACGCTCGGCCAGCTTCTGATGAGGCTCCCAGAACCCGAGATCGTTGCCGAGGAAAAAGACGCCCGCCCTGGGGTGTCGCACGACTCCCTGATCCGGATAGAAATAGAGCGGCTGCCGGAGAAGAAAGGGATCTCGCGGAACGTAGGTCGAGTGCGCAGGTGTGCAACCCGCGAAGAGCAGCGCCACCAGCGCCGAGAATGCAGCCGCCTTGAGCATCATCTGGATACCACCCCCGCCAAACCGCCGGAAATAAGCGACGCGACGTTCGTAAGAATTCTTGGAAGCACCAGGCCCCCCGGCGAGGCAAGATATCGTGGCTCCCATATCGGATCGAACTTCTCCTTGTACTGCCTGAGCCCCTGAAAGTTGTAGAACGGCTCGCCACGACTGAAAAGCAACGCGCCCACGCGATTCCATAACGGCGCCAGGCTGCGATTTTCGATCCCCGAAAGGGGAGCCATGCCCAGGTTGAATCTTTGATAGCCGTTGGCCTTTCCCCAGAGCATCAGCTCGATGAGCAGGAACTCCATAACGCCAGGGGGTGCCACCGGGGTGTAGCGCATGAGATCGACGGAAATCTCCGTGCGCTCGGCACCGAGCCACACGTTTGCGAACGCGACGACCGCGTCACCAACCCGGATCAGAGCAACGGGGGATGTCCGGAGGTACCGCTCCTCGAACCGGCCGAGCGAGAAGCCCTTTTCCTTCGTTCGCTTGGACGCCAACCACTCGTCCGAGATCTCCTTGAGCGTTGGAATAAAGAAGTGAGCGTCGTGCGCCGGAATCATCTCGAATGTTGCCCCTGCCTTGCAGGCGTCCTTTCGCGTGCGTCGCAGAGCTTTGCGGGCGCCACCATCGAGTGAGAACTCGGGAAGCGGGACCATCGCCTCCTCGCCGAGCTTGAACAACGTCAGGCCGAGATCGATATAGATCGGCAGATTTTTCGCGCTCACTTCGTAGAAGACCGGCCAGCCGCCGTGGCGATCCGCGCTTTCGCGGAATCTCCACGCCAGCTCCCCGCGCTCGCTCTCCGCGCCCAATGGATCGCCGAGTGCGACCCAGCTTCGACCGGAGACTCCGTACATAATCATGCTCTTTCCGGAATCGCTGAAGAGCAGAGACTTGTCGCCGAGGAGGGCGAGATTGGCGATGGTTTCTGGCGTGGAAGCGGCGATCCGCGCGGCAAGATCCAGCTGGCGCGGCGAGGGCAGAGCGGGTTCCGGATCGGCGTGGCGCAGCTTGCGGGTCAGAGCAAAGAGCAGCAATGCTCCGAGCACGCCGATCATTGCGCGCAGGGACCTCGGACCGTCCCCTCTGCCGCTGAACTCCAGCCAAATGGCGCTGGTGAGATCGACGTTCCGGTAGGAGAAGAACGCGAGCCATGTCGTGACGATTCCGACGAGGACTACTGCGGCGATCCATCCCTGACTGAACGGCTCGCTCATGATCGCGGCCTTGCGATAGAACACGCGGCGCGACGGTATCAACGCAGCGAGGACGAGCGTGAGAGCAAATGCTTCTTCCCAATCGAGTCCTTTGAGCAGCGAGGTCACGATCCCGATTACCAGCACAGCGATGGTGAGACTGTAGGCGGCATCCAGCCTGCGCCTGATGGACCAGGCCAGAATCACCAGCGCAGCGCCGGCGATGCTGGCCGCGAAGTGCGAGAGCTCGATGATCCCCAGTGGGAGCACGGCGTCGAGGGCCGAAACCCTTCCACGTATCGCCGGAGTCGCCCCCGAGACAATAAGGATGACCCCAGCGACGAACGTAGCAGTGCTAAGAATTTGGGGGAGCAGCGCAGGCACCCACCGGCCGACGATTCCGCCAGCGATCGTCGCTACCTCCGCAACTCGATCGCGCTGGCGCTGCACCTCGAAAGCGATGAAGAAGGAGAGCGCGATCACCAGGGGGAGCAGATAGTAGACAGCCCGATAGGCGATCAACGATCCAACGATCGAAGCAGCGGGAACACGCGGCCTGAGAAGCATCACGACGATCGCTTCGAAAACGCCGAGCCCGCCCGGAACGTGGCTAAGAATTCCGGCGAATTGTGCGATCAGAAAAACGCCGAGGACCGGCAGAAACGCCAAGCGATAGCCCGAGGGCAGCAGGACGTAGAGCACCGCTCCCGCAGCGGTCCAATCCACCACGGCGACTCCGAGCTGGGCGAGAGCAAGTCGGATCGAAGGGACCGGAAACTCCCACTCGAACAGATGAAACGTCTTGTATCGTGTGGTGCTGAGAACCAGATAGCCGCCGACAACCAGCAGGCATACGACGCCGAGCGGCTTGAGCGTGCTCACTGGCAGGTGAAGGAGCTCGATGGTCGAGCGAGGCTCGAGGAGCAACACACCACCTGCCACCGCCACCATACCGATAATGAAAGTGGCGCCGGCGAAGCTGATCGCCTGCGCGATCTCCGAGGTCGATAGCCCCCACACACTCCAGAAGCGGTATCGGACGGGGCCGCCGCTCAGAAGTGGGAACCCAAGGCTATGGCTTAGCGCGTAGGCTATGAAGGAGCCAAACGCGATCCGCCGGATGGGGAGCGGGTGGCCGACGTACGTAAGAGCGATGGCATCGTACCCGGGAAGCACCGCGTATGCGACGGCAGTCAGGAACAACGCCAGAGCGAGGTGGGAATGCGGAAGCACCCACACCTGCCGCATCAAATCGCGGTAGTGGTACAACCTGAGATCGCGATCGAGGAGATAAAGCGCGACCGCCATGGCTACGGCCATCGCCATCGGCCCGATCGCACGCGAGACCTTAAACTTCATAAGGACGGCGAGTGGCGCCTTCGCGTTCGAGGTGTATATAATCCAAGCCTACAAAGATCGTTCTTACCGCTGTCACCTCGATTACAGCCGGCGAGGGGTGGCAGACCCCAGGAGATTTCATGATTCGTTTTGTGAGCAAAGTGGTTTTGCCAGCCGTATTCATTGCCTTGCCAATAGCCGCGCATGCCCAGGCACCATGGCGGCAGGTGTATAAGGACGCGGACGTCGCCGTCATCTTCGACACGGCGAGTATCGCTCTTCAGTCGCCCGGCACCTGGACCACGGTCACCAGTTGGGATTACACCAAGCCCCGCGTTTTGGAAAACAAGAAGCAATACAGCCGGCTGGTGGAGAGGGCCTACGTGAGGTGTTCGCCTGTTCGCGTGAAGCGTGTCCGGAGCACAGTGTACGCCGGAAACAACATCCTGGTCAGGGACGAGGGAGAGGTCGATCCGCGGGACCAGGCTCACATGGTTTGGGACCGTCCGAAACCGGGAACTCCGGGTCGAAACGCGTTCGAATCCATGTGCGGGATTCTGACTCGAAAAGCCGGCATAAATGCGATCAGTCCAGCGTCCACGAAGGCGGCAGAAGCTGCGGTGAAAACGGCACCGAAAAAAGCGCCCGCCAGAAAGAAGACAACAAAGGGCTAGCACCGGAAAAAGATCTGCGAGTCACACCAAAAGGGACGCGGCTAAAGCCGCGTCTCTTTTGCGTTTAGCTACGCTCTCTCATCGCGCCAACGCAGCTGTCTTCGAACCCGCCCGGAGAGCTCAACAGTAGCGGAAAATCGTGCCAAAAAAAGAGCCTTTTTTGGGTTCCAAAAAGGACCCTTTTGGCCAGGCGTTTGCTATATACATAGGCAGCAATCAAAGGGGAGCAATATGAGACTACTCGAATCGAAACCAGACGCAAAAAAGCGGTCCCCCGGGGGGACCATATTCAGCATAGTATTGCACTTGACCATCCTCTTTCTCGCGATCTTTGCGACCGCCCGAGCGGGCGTCCGGAGAGCCGAAAAGCCGCGGGAAACCAAGGTCAGCTTTGTGGCCATGAAGAAGGACGAGCCTCCTCCGCCACCAAAAAAGGAGACTCCGAAGGTGACACCCAAGCCCAAGGCGCCAACGCCGAAGGTCGTAGAGCTGCCCAAGCTCCCCAAGGAAGTCGCTCCAGCGCCGCCGAAGGGGTTCAAGGTCATAGCTCCGCCGGTCAACATCCCGACCAACCTTCCGACGATCGACCTGTCCAAGGCCATTACCAATGAGAACGACTTCAGCGGCAAGGGCGTCGCTGGTGGTTCTGACAAAGGTGTGAAGGGTGGCACCGGAAGCGAGGGTGATATCGGCAAGGCAGCGGGTGTCGCCGACCACGGCCCCTACATGGAGTTCCAGGTCGAGAAAGCCGTCGAGAAAATCGGCGGCGAGGCCCCAGAATACCCGTCGTCCCTAAAGGATTCAGGGGTAGAGGGCCAGGTGCTCGCGCAGTTCGTAGTCAACGAGAGTGGCCGCTACGAAGGTGGCTCCCTCAAGATCCTCAGCTCCAGCAATCCGGCGTTCACCGCCGCCGTGAAAGATGCGCTCCCCCGTATGAGATTCTCGGCGGCGCAGATCGGGGGCAAAAAGGTACAGCAGCTCGTGCAGATGCCGTTTCAGTTCCATCTCCAGAAGTAACGAGCTACCCGATCACGACAAAGCCGCGGAGGTTTCCTACTCCGCGGCTTTGCCGCGTTCGGTGTACCATTGCGGTAACGCGTAAATTGAACGGCAGATGATCTATCGCAATTTTCTGCTGGGAGCCGCGGCCATGGTCGCCTTCGCCCCGGCCGCGCACGGACAAGCTCGCCCGACCCGACCAAAGCCTCAGCGGCCGATTGAGGTTCCGCAGGCTGTCGTGTTGCTGCCGATCGACACCACCGACGGTGATTCGACGCGCACGATAATCCAGCGCGACTTCGATTACGGTGATCGGATTCAACCCCTCATTCTCGACAGCACTACGATGGCCGACATCTGGAGGCCCGGCGACGAGCGAATCAATTTTTCGCCGCTCGAGCAGACTCGCGCCAATTTCCTGATTCGCGGAAGACCGACAACTAGTGGTCTGCGCTTCGAGGTCTTCGACCCAAAGGGCAGTCTGCGCCAGCAAGGGCTTTTCAGGCTGCCAAAGCTTCCGCCCAACCGGCTTCCGGCGATTCGTGATTCTCTCTCTCGCCTGCTGGGGATGCGCACACGCGCGACAGAAGTCGCGCTGACGGCGGACTCGGCCGCACGCGACAGTCTGGCGCGCGAAGCGACCCGCCCGGTGGCCCTCAAGCGCCCTGGCCAGCGCGTTGCGGCACGCCTCAGCGCCGCCGCGCGCGACTCAATTTCCCGCGAGCTCGATCGGCGAGATGTGATACTCCGCGCCGCAGCAGTGCAGGACACATTGCACTACGACTCGCTCTTCGTACGGTTTGCGGCGCGTGACTCAGCGGCACGCGATTCGGTGTCGCGCGAGCGCCGCCTCGCGATCCACGGCGTCAGCGACGAGCTGGAGCGCTGGATTACCGGGACGCGCGGGATCGCGTCGACGAAGATCGTCTTCGTCGAGGGGAAAGTGATGAAGGTCGTCGACAGCGACGGCGCCAACGAGCGGATTCTGCCGACGGTTGGTGCTGCCCTTTCACCAGCGTGGGCTCCATCGGGGAAGTCGATCGTGTACGTCGACGCGGATGACCGCGGCACGCGGATCGGGCAGATCGATCTGCGCTCGCTGCGTCCCCGGCTTCTCTCCGCGTCGAAGCGTGGGCTCAACATCACGCCTGTATATACCAAGGACGGAAAGAACATCGTGTGGGCGGCCGGCGGCGATTCCCCGGCGGAGCTGTACCTGGCGAGCGCGACGGGCGACGACACGGTGCCGCTGCCCTTCGTCGGCCGCACCGGTTTCGAGACTACGTCACCGAGCTTCAGCCCGGACGGAAAGCAGGTTGTGTTCATGTCGCCTGTCCCGCTCACGCCCCAGCTGTACACGATGAACGTGAACGGCACCGGGCTCCGCCTGCTGACACCGGTGGTGGCCGGAAAGCGGAGCTATAGAACGGGTCCGGACTGGTCGCCGCTAGGTGACGAGATCGCGTTTCAGCAGCAGAACGGCGATTTCCAGGTGTGGACGATCGGGGTGAAGGACCGTGTGATGCACCAGCTCACGTCGGAAGGCGAGAACGAAGATCCGTCCTGGGCGCCTGACGGGCGGCACCTGTCGATCACCCGGCGGCTCGGGGCGATTGGAGAACAGCGCAATATCTGGGTGCTCGACAAAAAAACCGGCAGGCTGCGTCAGCTGACGTCCTCAGGTGACGCACGGCTCTCCGACTGGTCTCCTCCGCTCAAGGCGGCGTTCTAAGCGCCTTTCGCGTTAGCGGTCGGTCAGTACGAAGGCAACGATTGGCGTCCCACCCGCTGCCTTGTCCGCTGTTACCACAGTGCGGCCGGTACCACCCGCGAGTGCGAGACTGTTGATCGCTACAGACACGCTGGTCGCGCGCGCCGCAGGCAGCGTCCCAGCCGGGACTGCGCGGATCTGATACGTGCCGGGCGCCAGCATTATGTACGGCGATGATCCCAGGTACGCCACGTTCGCCGCGATCGGGGTTGCCGTGGAGAGATCCGCGTTCGGCGCGGTGACGAAGTAATCGAGCGCGCCCGCTGAGGGCGACATGTTCACGATTCGCACCGCCACCTGAGCGGACGTCGGAAGCGGGTTCGCATCTGCCGTCGAAAACGGCGTAACAGCGGCTCCCGCCGTCCCTCCCGTAGCGTAGACGGTGCGATCCTCGCCGGCATTTATGGTCAGGGCAATGTTTGCAACGATAACGGTCGTATCGGCGGTCTTCTTCAGCACGAGCGTGCGAGTGCCGGTGAGTATCGCGGAATAGGTTGCAGTGGCTGGCGACGGGAGCGTGGCCGGCGTCGTCGCTGTGTAACCGAGGTTCACGCCGAATGGCACGCCCTCGAGAATGGCATTTACGGGAACCCGAGTGGGATCAGTGACAAGGTTCACGAATCTCACCCGTCCGGTCGGACCGGAGGGCTCGAGAGGTCCGGCCGCTTCCTTAGTCCCACATCCGATTGCCGCAGCTGTGAGCGCCGCCAGAAAACCGATCTTCATGGATTGAACATTCATTGATCGCGGCCTCATTAGTATGTGCACCCAGATGGGTAGGTCGAGGGCTCCGGCGGATCCGCCGGGACGTTCGGGTTCGCGTTGCGGTCACCGATGGCGTAAGGCAACCAGCAACGCTGTCCATCGAGCGGGACTCCCGGCGCCGCGACCGGGCCGCGAATCAGGTTGCGCCTGCGCGAGTCTTCCCATCTCAGGCCTGTACCAAGAAGCTCGTAACGCCGCTGGCTGTAGATCTCGTCTATGAGCTGGGGCTGCGTCAGTGCGCCGGTGAGCGGAGGCAAACACGCCTTAGGATCATCGATCCCACGATTGCCCGTGCAGTCGGTGCGGACGGAGTCGAGTACTGCCTGCGATTGTGCGAGCTGCGCGGTATTCGCGAGTGCCTCCGCTTTGATCAGGAGTGCCTCGTCCGGGAAGTAAACCGGCAATGGCGCTCGCGGATTGGAATACCTGTTCCACGGATCGAGCAACGCACCAACGCGCCCGGTAAGCGTGGTGGACGGTACGACGAACCAGGTAAACCGCTGATCGCCCGCAACCATGGACGTTCTCCACTGACGGCGAGGGGCGATTCCATTCGTGCCGCCCGTAACGTTCGCGTAGAAGTTGACGTCCGGAGCGGGATACGTCAGCACAGAAAGCGCGGCTGGACCCGAGCGCGCGACGAGATCTGCCGCAGCGATCGCAGTCGCGTTATCCCCCGCCATCCGCGCGTACCGCGCGCGAAAGAGGTGGATGACGTTCGGAAGGCTGACACCCGGAGTCAGAATATTGTTGTTGAAAAAAGTACTCGGCGGTGTTGCCGCGATCTCAGCCTCGGCGGAGTCGAGCAGCGCGCGCACTGCCGGCAGCGCGACGGAGCGCGCGACGTACGTAGGTTGCGTCTCGCCGAACGTATTGATCGGAATCTGCTGGTACGACTGGATCGCTTCGCCCAGTGCCTCCGCCTTGAGAGCGAAAGCCAGCGCGCGCAGTCCGCTCCGCGTTCCCGGCTCGAACTGAGCGGCAAGCGCGTCGGCGCCAGTCAGCAGGTCGTTCGAGGTCCTGACGGTCCGGTAGATGGAGTTGAATACGTTGTCGGCGATGCCGGTTCCCGGCGCGACCGAGCCTTGTTCCGCGTCGCTGATGGAAATGAGTGCGGCCGTGGTCGAGGCGAACTCGTCGGTCACGAGTCCTGCCATGTATGCATAGTTGCCGTAGGACGCTGCGAACCGACCCTGAAGTCCGGTTGCGAGCGCGATCACTCCGTCGGGGCTACTGGTGACCTGCTCGGTGGTTGGCTGGTTGGGATTCTGCAGATCCAGGTTGCACGCGACCAGCGATAGCGCGGCAGCGGCGCCCAGGTACTGTCTCATCATACGCATTGGTGAGATTCTCCGAGCGTTAGAAAGTGACCCGCGCGCTGAGCGACCAGACGCGAGGGATGGGATAGCCGCCGAAATCGAAGCCACGATCTGCCGCCGTCGTCTGCACCGACTGCAGGCCGCCAGCGTTCGTTCCGAACAGGTTGATTTCCGGATCGTAGCCACTGTAGTTGGTCCACACCTTCAGATTACGCCCGGAGAGCGTGAGCTCGACGCCATCGGCAAAGAAATGGTCGACGCCGAGCGTGTTGAGCGTGTAGCTCGCACTGAGCTCTCGCAGCTTGACGAAGGTTCCATCTTCGACCCAGTACTCGAAAATTCCCTGCGTGCGTGCGTTGAAGCCGGGAGGAAGCTTTCGCGGATCGCCGTACGGAAGCAGCTCGCGCTCGTACGCCTTGGAGTTGCTCGCGATGCCGGCGTTCTCCGCGCGAGTCGAAAGATTCATGATCTTGTTCCCGAATACGCCGTCGAGCAATGCGCGCACCCGCAGCTTTTTCGCGATTGTAAACTCGTTGAGGAATGAGCCCATCCACTTCGGATTGGGGTCGCCGATCACCTTGTTCAGGGAGTCGTTGCAGTGTCCACCGCTGATTGCCACTCGCTGGGCGGCGTTGCCCATGTCCGCCGTTTGATTGCTGCGGCGATATCTGCCGAGTG
>JAXDME010000178.1:0-3696 GCA_034666285.1 Gemmatimonadaceae bacterium
TCTTCGCCGATGAGAACGAGCGCCTCGTACTGCGCGGGTCGAGCGATGTCTCTCATGTGCAGCTCGACATAGCGGCCGTTGAGGATGCGGCGTGCGAGCACGTCGTATGTCACAGGCTGTCCTCGAACCTGCCCGACCATGCGCCATTCACCCACGAGGTCGTCGAGCAGATCAGTCGCAGTCGGCGATTGTGCGGTTTGAGCCGATGCAGTGCTTGCGCAGAATACTGTGGCGATCAAACAAATCTTCCGTGCGTTCATTTCCGTTGTTTCGCCTTGAGCTCCTCGAACCAGTTGTCGACAACTATCAGCTCGTCCGGAGCTCCGCCAGGGACCTTTCGAATCATGAGGAAGCGCTGGGCGTCCGGCGAGACCGCATACTCTACTCCTCGCGGAAACGAAAAGTATGGGGCGGTCGGGAAAAGAACTTTTGAGCGCCCCACCGAGAACGTCGGAGTAGAATGCACTTCGACCGCCACCAGGTTACCTGCAACGTCGCGATAGAATAGCTCTTTGCCGTTATGCGACCAAAGCGGCTCGGTGCCACCTCCCATCGAGACTTCCCACCTTGTAGCCGCAGCGTTGGGGAACGGCACAACGTAGATCTCGATCTGACCGGACTCGTTCGAGCTATACGCAAGCCACCGTCCGTCGGGAGAAACGCTCGGAACATTTTCGGTGAATCTGGTCGCCACGAGCGGTACCCCGACGGTATCAATCCCAGGTCGGATTCCAAGGATGTCTCCCGCTCCAGCTTCGAGTCTGCCCGTCCGGAAGACGAGCCATTTGCCGTCGGGAGACCAGTGCGGGCTGTACAGTCCGCGCTTCTCGTGTACCTGCAGCTTCGCTTGCGTACTGCCGTCTGCGCGCGTCGTCCATAAATCGACGGGACCCGCCTTGTTCGAGCTGAAGGTCACGGATCTGCTGTCCGGCGTCCACGCAGCGAAATCGTTCGTCAGTCCGTCGAGCGTCAATTTGATGGCCGGCCCGCTGTCCAGACGCCTTACCCAGATGCCAGTTGCTCGGCCTCTTTCGTCGTAACTGCCTTCGGGTAGGAGTGTTACTGCGAGCCGCCTGCCATCTGGCGATAGCGACGGCTCGCTGAAAGTGCCTTGCCAATCGGGATCGACGGGCTGCGCTTTGCCATCGCGCGTCACCCACACGAGCTCCTCGTTTTCTGTTCCCGCGCCGCGCGTGTATAGAAGCTTGCCCTTGTCTGAGACCGCAAGGTCCACCGCGGATGAGGGGCTGACGCGCACACCCTCGACGAGCGGTGTAGCGTCACCCGTGATTTTCATCGCATCCTGATCGAAGGGCGCTACCATCAGCGTCCTAGCCGTCGTCACATAGAGAAGGTGGCCCGTCGAGACATATCGCGCGTAAACAGCATTGTTCACGATCACGTGGTGTTTCCGCGAAGACATATCAACAACGCTGATGGATCTCGCCGCGTCTCTGCCTCCAACAGCGATCAGAATGCCTTTGCCATTGGGCAGGACATCGGGCCAGGAGTGATCGAGCTCTCTGGAGGCCGTGTCCAGCGCCGTGAACCGCTCGGGCACTGCACCCGCTTTTGCCTCAACGCGGATGAGGGGCTCCGGTCCGGGGCCATCGATGTAGATGTATCCGTCTCGCGCCCACGATGCACCGGCCAACCCGATGAGCGAGTCCGTCACCGTGACGAGTGGACCTCCGCTGAGCGACGCGATCTGAAGCTTCCTGTCGCTGGTAATGAACCCCACGCGCTGCCCGTCAGGGGAGAAGAACGGGTTCTGCGCCCCATCGCTCCCCGGAATTGCTGTGGCATGCAACTGATTCCATGGGCGCACCAGGATCTGCGCCCGCGGTCCGCCGACGTAGGCCAGCCGCGACCCATCGGGCGATAGGGCAAGGCGTCCCCAGAAATACCCAACGGGTTGTATCAGCGCTTCAGCCGAGTCGAACATGAGTCTGTATCGTAGTACTGGCTTCGCCGGGGCAGGATGCATCCAACCCCAGACTAGCGTCGCAGTCAGGAGAATTGCGAGGGCGGTGACACCGTAGAGCATTCGACGCAGGCGACGAGTCGCCCGGTCTTGCCCGCCTTGTTTTTCTAACAGTCTCGGCTTCACGCCCGTCACGCTCGCAATACCAGTCTCGATTTGTGCGCCGGTCCCATCGGCAAGCGTCTGAGGTTGCCCGAGGTCGCGGAGCAATTCCGCAGCTGTCGCATATCGCTCGCCTGGATTCTTTTGCAGCAGCCGGAGCACGACTCCTTCGAGCGCTGCCGAGAGATCGCTTCGATGTGCTGAAGGCGGTTCGGGCTCCTCGTGAAGAATCGCGTGCGCAATCGCGACTTCTTCATCGCCACCAAATGGCTTTCGTCCGGTGAGCATCTCGTACAGCACGACACCCAGCGCCCACAGGTCCGATCGGCCGTCGACGGTCTCGGCCCGAATTTGCTCCGGCGACATATAGGACACGGTCCCGAAGCGGACGCCGATTTCGCTCAAGCTCTGATCCCGCGCTTTGGCCAATCCAAAGTCGAGGATGCGCACCGTGTGGTCAGGAAGCAGCATGACGTTGCCGGGCTTGAGGTCCCGATGGACAATTCCGGCCGCGTGTGCGGCTTGCAGCCCTTCGGCGATCTGTCGCGCGATGTCGACAGATTCCCCCACGAGCATGGGACCGTCACGGGTCAATCGCGCCCGCAACGTCTCACCCGGGTACAGCGCCATCGCCAGAAATAGCCAGCCTTCGTCGCTCGTCCCGACCTCATAGATCGTACAAAGATTTGGGTGGTCGAGCGCAGCGGCTGCGTGGGCTTCGCGGAGGAATCGCGCTTTGACCACGGGGTCGAGGTTGTAGTGAGGCAAAAGAAACTTGAGTGCCACCACCCGGCCCAGGCGCGTGTCGTCGGCGCGATAGACTACTCCCATGCCTCCAGCGCCGAGCGGTTCACGCAGATCGAAGTGTGAGATCGTTCGCCCGGTGAGACCAAGAGGATCAGGCTGGCGATCAGACTTTGGTAGAAAAGCGGCGTCGATTGGCGCGAGCTCGGAGATGGCCGCAGCGTCGGCCTTCAACATCGACTGGAGCGCTGATGCCAGCTCGGGGTCGCTGCTCGCCAATGCCGCGATACGGCGGGCGCGCCCGTCCGCATTCAGCTCGACAAGCTCGTCGAAGTTTATCTGGATCTGTTTCCAGCGCTGCGGGTTCACGCGAGCGGCTCACCTTTGAGATCGAGCGCGAGCCACGCCCGAGCGGAACGCAGCTCTCGTTTCGCCGTTGCGAGCGAGACGCCTGTCGCCAGAGCGCTCTCCTCGAGGGTCAGTCCACCGAAGTAGCGATGCTGCAGCAGCTTGCTCTGGCGCGGACTCAAAGCTTCGAGACGCCGGAGCGCTTCATCGAGATCGGCTACAGTATCTAGATTCTCGTCGGAGACCCATTCAAACTCGTCGAGGTCCAGAGGTTTCTGACCACTCCCGTTTTTTACCGCGAAACGGGAGCGCGCTCTGTCGACGAGCAGGTTCCGCATGATCTCCGAAGCGAGCGCCAGGAAATGGGCGCGGTCCGGCAAGTCGACGCGCGGAGCGTCGACCAGTCGCATGTACGCCTCGTGGACCAGCTCTGTCGTGTTGAGCGAATTCTCGACAGGCGATAATCCCAGACGCCGATGCGCGAGCTCGCGCAGCCGGTCGTACACGAGAGGGATGAG
>JAXDME010000179.1:0-32135 GCA_034666285.1 Gemmatimonadaceae bacterium
GCGGGCCGAATCGATGAGCGACTGCGGCATCTGCAGAAAGAATTGTCGCATCATCAGGATTGCCGTTGGGTTGAACAGATACGGGAGGATCAGCGCCGTATAGCTGTCGACCAACCCCAGCTGCACCATCAGCGTGTACAGCGGAATCAAAGTCAATTGCCCGGGAATCAGGAGCACCGCAATCGTCGCTGCGTTGAGCGCCGGGCGCCCGCGGAAGTTGAGACGCGCCATCGCGTAGGCCGTCATCGAACCGAATACGAGCACCGAGAGCGTGATAGTCGTAGCGACCAGAGTGCTGTTAAGAAGCGCGCGGCCGAATGGAGCGCGCGCCCACATAGTGCGATAGTTGTCGAGCGTTGGGTTGTGCGGGATAAGCGCCAGCGAGCCGACCTCTAACGGGGGCTTGAAGGTGCTCGACGCCATCCAGAGGAACGGATAGATGAATGTCAACGCGGCAATGCCTAGCCCCGCGTACAGCAGCACTCGTTGGATCAGCTTCGGCTTCATAGCGCTTCAGCTCTCCCGATCACTCGGCGCTGGACGAAAATGACCGATCCGATGATCAGTGCCAACGCGACGCCGATAGTCGCCGCATATCCCATTTTCTGGTAGGCAAATGCGTTGTTGTACAGGTAGAGCACAACGGAGTACGTGCGTCGAAGCGGGCCGCCCCCGGTCATCACGTACGGCTCGATGAAAAGCTGAAACCCATTGATGGTTGACAGCGTGACGACGAGAATGTGCTGAGGCAGGAGCGAGGGCAGCGTTAAATACCGGAAGCGCTGCCACGTCGACGCACCCTCGAGCTCGATCGCTTCCTGGCAGCTGCGAGGGATGTACTGCAACCCGGCCAGGTAGATGATCACATAGAACCCCACGTTCTTCCAGGTGACCATCACGGCGATAGCGGGCATCGCTGTGCGCGGGTCGGTGAGCCAGGGAACTGGTGCCGCGCCGAATTTCACGAGCAGGCGATTGATCAGCCCGACATCGGTGGCGTAAAGGTTACTCCACAGGATCGCGACGACTGCCCCAGAAATTACGACGGGAAGAAAAAACGCTGCTCGCCAGAAGGAACGACCAGCCAGCTCGCGGTTCAGTGCGAGCGCGAGGGCGAGCGCCGTCACGATCTGGAGCGGAACGTGGATACTGAGGAACACGAACGTGTTGGCGACGGCCCGCCAGAATCTCCCGTCGTGCAGGAGAAGCCGCACGTTGTCAGCACCTGCGAAGGTCGGGGCCGTTACCAGGTCCCACTGCAGAAAAACGAGAACGAGGGCAAAGACGATCGGATATACGGCGAACACGAGCAGAAATGCCGCGTAGGGCGCGGCCAGCAGCGAGCCCGATTTCTGCTCAGCGCGCATTGACCACGTTTCTCGCTTCGGCCGCCGCCTTCTTGACCGCGGCTTTCACCGAAGTGGTCTGATAGATGGCGGACTCCTCGTAGGCTTCCGAGATGATGTCGAAGATCTCGACGACATCGGGATCGATATCGAGATCGCGCGAGCGCTCGACGTACGTTGCGTAAGTCGAGAGCGTCGGCCACCGCGCCAGTGGAATCGTGAATCGCGGATCTGATGCAAGGCCGCGCCGGTATGGAAGCTGGCTCGCCTGCTCTATGAGCAGCCGGTCAGCCGCTGGCGACGTGAGGTAGGCAACGAAGCGCGCCGCTGCGTCGGGATACCTGGTGGTGGAAAAGATCGCGATGCTCCGCAAATCAGCGAAGGCGAATTGATTCGCCGGATCGGTGCCGTCCGCGGATGGCACTGGCGTGACGTTGTAGTGCAAGCCGCGCACTTTGAGCTCGTCCAGCTCCTTTACGAACCACGGTCCGATGATCTTCATCGCGACCGTTCCATCCATGAATGGATCGCGCCCCAGCGCGAAGTTCGAGCGCGGCAGCACTCCTTCGGCGAATCCGCGGCGCAGCACGTCGAGCGACGACAAGGCTGCGGCGTTGTCGAAAACGATCTTCCCGTTATTGACGAGCGTCTTTCCACCTGAGCTGGCCAGATAGAGCGGATAAAAATCGTAGAAACGTTCGTACCATGTGGTCTTGAGCGTCGACCACATCGCCCAGCGATCGAGGCGGCCGTCGCCGTCCGTATCGCGAGCAAGCTTATGCCAGGCGTTGACCAGCTCGGTATGGGTGTGAGGCGGTCCGATGCCCGCGGCTTTGAACAGGTCGACGTTGTACATCAGCATCTCTGGATTGGTTTTCCAGGGAAACGCGTAGATCCCGCCGTCGGGAAGTCGAAGCGACCCGAGCATCGCCGAGTTGGTGCGCTCCCTGAGGCGCGCCGCGGTGGCAACGCGAGTGTCGAGCCGCACAACTCCACCCGCCCTGACAAGGCGTGCGAGCAGTGCCGACGAGACGTTGGAGCTTACGTCGGGAGTCGCTTTGGCGACGATTGCCGCCAGCAGCACTTCTTCGGAAGAACGGCCGGCAGGCAGCGGCTGCACACGCACCTGAACATCCGGGTTCTCCGAGTTCCACTGCGCCGCGAGGCGCATAGCAAGGCGAGTTTCCGGAGGGTTCGCGGCCGGCCAGTAGGTCAGGGTGATTGGAGTCGTGGCGCGGCGCACGATATCGACGCCCCTCAATCCTCGACTCAGAATCAGAGTATCTCCGGAGGGGCCGACGTACTTCCGCTGATTCGGGACGTTTGCGAGCGACGACGATAGCTCACCGACCGGACGATAACGGAGGTACTCCGCCGCAATCGGATTGCTCGATACCCGCTGCAGCGCCAACAACGCTTCGACGGTTGACTCCGCGCCCGCGTTCCGATTCAACTTGAGCGGCGTCGGGCCATCGATCCCGTCGAACGTCCGGCCAGTCTTCTCATCGTACACGTCCAGCCGCTCGGGATTGGCGCCGAGAAACCAGCCGGCCGTCAGCCCCGCAAATACGGCGTATCGCGGATCGTCGCTAATTTCTGCCAACGCGAGGTATCCATCGACGATCGAGCCGATTCCATAGGCGATCTCCGGATACCACATCGCCGTTCCGTCGCTCGCGACCTCAGAAGGAATTTGTCCGGCGAGGAGGAATCGTCCCCACAATCCGTCGGCTTCCTTTCTGGCCGACGCACCATACTCCGATCCCCCCAACGTGTTCTGTGCGCTCGCGAGCGCCTCTACGGAGCGCGCGCCCCACGCGTGCCATGCTGCGCCGGGACCATCCAGATGAGCGCCCCAGGGCGCGAGCTTCGCGGTGCCCGCCGATTTTGTCGCGAGCAGATCGGCGGTTCGCTGCGCCAGAGACAAACTCGCAGCCGGGCGCTCACCCTTTTGCGCGGCCAGTACGCCGAGCAAAGCTTCCGCGGTCGCCGTCGTCGATTCACCGATGAGACGTCCTCCGTCGATCTCACGCCCCATTCGCACCAGAGCGCGATCGAGCACCAGGCGAATGCTTTTCAAGTCGACGGAGTCCCGCGGACCCAGCACTCGCACGGCCTCGCCGAGTGCCCAGATGCTGCGTGCTGCCCAATACGACATGCTCTTTCTGCTGCTTGCCGCCTTGAGATTGAGGCGACCTGCGGAGTCGATAAAATTGACGAACTCGCCATCACCCTGTTCCATCGACGTGATGAAGGCGAGCAGTCCCAGAGCCTCGTCGTGCGACCGACCTTCACCCGTGATTTCATATTCGCGGAGATAGACAACGGCTGCGCGCGCCGCATCGTCGACGCTGGCGATCCCCTCGAATCCATCGCGTGCCGGGGAGCCGACAAGACGATAATCCGGCGCCTCCGCGTAGAGGGAAACCATTCGGACTGGCTTACCTCGCACCACCGCGTTCATTCCGAGGTGGCGAAGGTGGTCGAGATTGATTCCCAATGGCGCGGGCCCACGGGGCGCCGCCGTCAGCTCGGCGCGGCGACCGCAGCCAACCGTAATGCCAGCGAGCGCAATGATCGCCAGCGCGGTCAGGCTGCGTGCAACGGTCATGATGGCCTTTCCGCCACCCATTTCGCGTAGAGACGGGCGAAATGCTTTCCAGGGGCGCGGTAGTACTCGTCGGCGCTTACGTCGAGCACGCGAGGCACTCGTGCCCTTGTCGGCGGCCCAGAAACCGCCTCGGCATCTCGACGCTTTCTGAAATCGCGGAAAACCGCTGCCGCGGGCTTCTCGCTCCCATCCGCCCGCACCAGGCCGAAGGTGCGCTCACGTACTGCAGTCGAAATCGGTGGCCGGTCGAAGAGGCGGGAATCGTAGTCGCCGTAACACCACGCGTACGCCCCGGACGCTCCGATCGCCACCAACCGGCTCAGGACCGCGTCATAGTAGTCCGCCGCTTCTTCCTCGGATGCCAGATACTGCTGGAGCGGATGCCCCAGGAAATCGTCGGTGATAGTCTGCCCGGGACCACCGGGCGGCGCGGTGCAGAGACCAAACTCCTGCATCAGCGGAGCACGTCCGCGCCCCGAAAGTCCAGCTGTGAGTGCACAGGAAAACGGAACGAGCTCCGGATCGAGAAAGGACCGCGCCCCGGGATAGTAGAGCGGATACGCGTGCATTAGATCCTCGTCGGCCACCTCGCCGACATCGTCCACGCGCATGTAGTTCTCCGTCGTCAGCGACGGGAGGTGCGCGCCGATCTGTATCTTGGCGCGGGGAGCGAACCGCCTTATCGTATTCGCCAGGAGGGAAGCCCAGAGCCAACCGGCATCTCTCGTGCGGGGGCGCTGTGCATCGTCGATTTCGTTGGCGAGATCGAAGGCGCGTATGGAATCCTCGCCCGCGAGTGCGCGTGCGCACGTTTCGACGAGCATTGACTGGGTGCGCAGAATCGTCGGATCCGAGAACAGGTCACCCGGCCGCCCCTGCGCATCGAGCATCCACTCCGGCCACCAGAATTTGCCGCTCATGTTGATGACGATCAGCGTCGGCACGACTTTCAGTCCCGCATCTATCGCGGCGCGCACGACATCGAGAAGGTTCGCTACCATCTCGGTCGATACGGTCAGCGGCCGGGGGATGAAGTCCTGCGCGAGCGTGAACACCCTCACGGTATCGAAGCCCATACTGGCGATCTGCGCCATCTCTTCGCGCACCTCGCCGATGTCCAGCTCCCGCCACATGTACATGGCGCTTCGACGAGGCCAATAATTTATCCCCAGCTCAAATGTCACCGTGTGCTGCCTTCGACGGATCCTCGTCTCACAGCGGCAACGCCGTGTGTCCCAATGCGATCTCTTTCTTGATTCCCGCGATGAGCGCGCTTTTGTTCACCCGGGCGCCGCTGATGTAAACGTCCGCGGATCCGTAGTAAACCAGCAGATCGTCGCCGAGCTCGACGAGGCCCTCGGGAAAAACGACCCGCACGCCTGTGATGAAGTTTGCCATGTCGACCTGAGGGATTGGCTGCGCCTGGATCTCGTACGGCGCCTCGGGCGCGAGGGCGGGTGCGACAGACACGTAGAGAACTTTTTCCGGGTTCTCAAAGTCGAGCACGCACCAGCCCATCGAATAGACGTTGCCTTCTTCTATCGTCGTCGCGCCGTGGAAAGGGAACAACCACCCAATTTCGGTGGCGATCGGTGGAGCGCCCGAGCCCACTCGGGAGCTTCTCCACGTGTTCGGCCTCGGGCCCACCAGCGGGACCCCCTCGGCAGGCCAAAGATCCTCGAGCGCGGAGACCCTGATCAGCTCGATTCTTGGCATTGGTCTGTGGAGTATGACGTACGCTCCGCCTACTTTCTGCGGAAATATCACGCAATTCTTGTTTTCGCCCGAGATGCGCGGCCCGTGGCGCTGATAACGCTCAGGCTTGAGCAAATCGTCCGTCGTGATCAGGCAAACACGCGGACCAGCAGGCGAATATCCGGTATACGTGATGGCGTAAATCTGATCCTGCTCGAGATATGTAATGCGCGCATCTTCCACTCCCCATTCTTCGTACGACGTATCGCGCGTGATGGCGGGACGATCCAGGATCTGGTCGATGCGCTCTCCGTCTGAAGAAAGCGCAATCGCAAGGCAGGAGCGTTTGGTTTTTTCCTCGAAGACACGTACGAGGAGTACGACGCGTCCGCTCGCGCGATCGACCGCCACGCCAGGATTGAAGGTGCCGGAAGCTGCAAGAAATTTGATCTGCGACGGCTTCACGATCGGGTTCGTGGCGAATCGTTGGAGCGGCGGAATCATGATCCGTTCTCCCTCGACACTGTCAAACGCAGCGCTGCGCCTCTCACCTACGCCAGTCCGGCGAGAATTTCGTCGAGCGAAAGATCCGCCACCGCGGTCACGTCGTCAGCCGCACCGTAATAGATACGCACGACATCGCCGTCGACCAGAGCGCCGCAGGTAAACACCACACTCCCGAAAAACCCTTCCCGCTCGTATGGAGCCTCAGGCCGCAGTATTGGCTCGCGAGACCGCGCGATCACTTTCGAGGGATCGTATTGGTCGAGGAGGAGCGCTCCCAAGGCGTACGTTTGAGGAGTGCCAGTGACGCCGTGATAGATCGCGAGCCACGCATCCTGCCGGTTCGTGTGCACTTTGAACGGAACCGCGCCGCCACCGATTTTCACGTCGTCCCAGCTGCCAGGGCGCGCGGTCGCGACGATTCGGTGATCGCCCCACGACAGCATGTCGGAGGACGTCGCAATCCAGATCGCCGGATGCCCCAGTCCTTCCGGCATCGGGCGATGAAGTGCGACATAGCGTCCGCCGATCTTTTGTGGAAAGATCGTGACGTCGCGGTTCGGCGGCGGAAAGATTATCCCGTGCCGCTCGAACGCCTTGAAGTCCTTCGTCGAAGCCAGGCCCGTCGAGATCCCGCGGTCCGAAACCGCCGTGTAATTGATCCAATAAGTGCCGTCGAGAAGCGTGATCCGCGCATCCTCAATGCCGAACGATTCATACGCGCTCTCCGGACCAAAAGTCGGCATCCCATCGATCTCGAAGTGAATTCCGTCTGTGGATCTTGCGAGCCGTAGATGCGATATAGACGTCAGCCAGGTTCGCCCCTGATCCACGACGAGTCTCGAATCGCTGACATCCGGACCCTTCTCGCTAACCTGCCAGTGCTTGATCTCGAGGCGGCGCGTGTCGGCGTTGTAGAACGGAGCCGCGGCGATGCTAGGCGATACTTTCCGCGGAGCTTCGGATACCCGCACGAGCATGATGACTTCGCCCTGGTGGCGGATGACTCCCGGATTGAAGGCGCCAACCACTTCCAGATCCGGCCTCGACGGCAGAACCATCCGCGGAGTGACTATCGGATTGTCCGGCGACCGGTTGGCGGTCACGCTCAAACTCGGCAGAGTCGAACTGCTTCTGCGAGCGAGATTCGTGGATCGCGTGTGGGTACGAACTCCTGCGCGACGTAGCCTTTGAATCCGGTTTCCGCAATCGCCCGCATGATCGCCGGGTAGTTCAGCTCCTGCGTTCCGTCGATCTCGTGTCGGCCCGGAACACCGCCTGTGTGGAAGTGAGCGATGTACTGGTGGTTATCTCGAATCGTCCGAATCACGTCGCCTTCCATGATTTGCATATGGTATATATCGTAAAGGAGCTTGAACCTTTCGGACGCAATCTGTTTGGCGAGTGCTACTCCCCACACTGTGTGGTCGCACTGGTAATCCGGGTGGTCCTGTCTTGAATTGAGGAGCTCCATGCACAGCGTCACCCCGTGTTGCTCAGCCAACGGAATGAGCGGAGCGAGACCACGCGCACAGTTCCCGCGCCCTTCGGCGTCGTTCATCCCGTCTCGATTTCCAGAGAAGCAGATCACATTAGGAACTCCGGCCGCAGCCGCGAGCGGAATAGCGCGAGTATAGGCGGGGATCAGCCACGCGTGGTTCGCTACGCGATTGAATCCCTGAGTGAGACGCGTGCTGGGATCGGGAACGGTCGCGTATCCCATGGCGCACGTGAGGCCGTATCGTTTGGGAATCGCCCACTCGTCGGGCTCGAGCAGCTCCACTGAATCGAGTCCGAGCTCGCGCGCCATCTGCGATAGCTGGTCGAGAGTGAATTGACGATACGGCCAGCGGCTGACGGACAGCTTGAACGCGCCTACCGGTTTGGTGCGCTCTGAATTGTTGCCGCGAACGGCTTCTGCAGCAGCGGCTTTGGCGTCAACGCCCAACAGTCCAGCCGCGCCCGCACCAGCCGCAATAAACTTTCTACGATTCACCGGGAACCCCACTCATCGATCTGATTTTCGAATGTGCGAGTCCTGAGGGGCCGGCGTCAAGCGAGACGGCGCAGTCGACGATGCCCGCCATACAATAGGTCTGGGGAAAATTGCCCCATTGCTCTAGAGTGCGCGGATCGAGATCCTCGGCCAGCAGACCGAACCGGTTGCGAGCGGATAGAACCTTCTCGAACAAAGCCAACGCCTGGTCACGACGCGTTCCTCCCATTCGAGCCAGTGCCTCGATGTACCAGAACGTGCAGACGAGGAACGCGTTCTCGGGATGTCCGAAGTCGTCGCGCTCGATGTAGCGGTAGACGAAGTCGCCGTGCTTCAGGCTTTGCTCGATGGCCTCGACTGTGCCCACGAATCGCGGATCGTTGGCCGGAAGGAATCCAAGTCGCGGAATGAGCAGGAGACTCGCGTCGAGCGACTCTCCCTCCATGGTTGCCGTGAGCGCGTTCAGCTTCTGATTCCATGAACGGCGCAGGATCGTCTCGTGAAGCTCTAACGCGCGCGCTCTCCAGAACTCCGCGCGATCGACGAGATCGAGCCGCTGCGCGTATTTCGCCAGCCTGTCGCATGCTACCCAGCACATGATGCTGGAGAACGTGTGAACGCGCTGCTCGCCACGCAGCTCCCAAAGTCCGGCGTCAGGGACCTCGTATAGCTTCACCGCCTGCATGCCGAACTTCTCCAGCCTGGCAAGCAACGCCTTGTCGCCCCAACTGCCGGATGCACCGAGAAACAGTGGCTGCGCCGTCAGTACAGCCTCTCCGTATATGTCATTCTGCTGCTGTTCGCTGGCTTTGTTGCCGATGCGGACCGGGCCCATCCCGCGATAGCCGTCCAGGCATTCCGCTTCGTGCTCGCCAGGAATCGGAGTTCCGTCAATCGTGTACATGGGCACGAGCCGGGAATCGGCGTCCGTCTCCGCCATGCGCAGGAGAAAAGAGAGATATCGCTCCGTCGTTCGGATCTCGCCGAGTCGCCCCAGTGCATTGACTACGAAACACGCATCTCGCGGCCAGCAGAAACGGTAGTCCCAGGTTCGCTTGGTGTTGGGAGCTTCCGGAATCGACGTAGTAACCGAAGCGACGATTGCCCCCGTGTCCTCGTACACATTCAGCTCGAGCGTGATCGCCGCCCTGATCACCGCGTCTCGCCAGGTGTCGGGAACCGTCAGGGCGCCGGCCCATCTCTGCCAGTGCGCGATTGTGCGCTCGAGAAATCGGGTGCCTGCGATGGTGACTTCCGACGTTATTTCCTCTGTATTGCCGAACATCAGCGTCAACGTCTGATGCAGGTGAAACGGGGTCTCGTTGACGATGGCCTCCGTTGGCGCATCGGTCGTGAGCCGGATTGACTCCTCACCGGAGTAGCTGATATGGTTTGCCCCAACGGCGTGTTCGCGTTCGAGGCAGCCGTACTGGGCGGCTGGCTTCAGCTTCACTACAATGTTCGGCTTGCCCCCGATTGGCCGGACTTGCCGGACCAATACTGCCGGTGAGAACATCCTGTCCCTGTCCTCGAAGCGCGGGCAGAAGTCGGTGATTTCGACGCCACCGCCCTTCGCGTCATACAGCCGGGTTATGAGTATCGGAGTGTCGGGATGATAGTGCTGCTCCTTCCTGGTCACGCCGGCAAGCTCGATGCTAAAGGTTCCCTCCTGATCGGGACGCTGCTCTCCATCCAGCAACGAGCAGAAAACCGGATCACCGTCAAATCGGGGAAAGCAGCACCACACGACACGCGCGTCCCCATCTACCAGTGCCGCGATGCTGCCGTTTCCAATGAGCGCGAGATCCAGTGATGTCATCAGAGCAAAGTTAGCTGATAATGGCGGAAAGTCTCGGAAGTGCCACATTATCCTGCAGTCGATCACCGCGCCTGAGGAGGGGGAACCACGAATGAAGAAACTGCTCGCGCACGTTGTCTGGGCAACATGGTTTTCTATCGGCGTTTCGGTTGCTCCGCGGCCGATGTCCGCCCAAACACGCACGGTGCAGCCGGTGCTCGCGTTCCCGGAAGCCGGTCTCGACGATCCCGCCGCGTACCAGGGCTACCAGACCCGTTTCTTCCGCGACACCAGGGGCAACGTCGTCCAGATCTACCTCGATGCGCGTCGCGGGCGTGTCGTGAATCTGCTCGCGAACGCTGTTGACGAAAGCGTGGGCTTCACCGCGCGCGATCGCAGTGGGAAGCCGCTGCGGCTCGATTGGGGCTCGTCCGACGCCGTCATTTCTCAATCCGGCACTCACCGGACGATCGAATACCAGCTCGTCGCGAATTCCTCGCAGGTCGTTCTAGGCTGGATCCTTCTCGGCTCGATGCGCGTCGAGCGCGACCTGGGATATTCGGGTCGGGAGCCGGATGCGTTCGAGTGGCCGACGTTCCGACTGCGCGAAGAAGAAGAGCTGATTGCGAATCTCGAGAAGCTGCCCGCAACGGAGCGCGATGCACAGCTGCGCCTTCTCAACGCGAGTTACGTGGACGACCTGCGCGCGAGACTGGTGCCCGACATCATCACCACCGGCGTGCGCGACCGCCGCGGCGTGACGATCACGCAGGCAACGCTGGACGGAAAAACGAGTCTCGAGTTCGATCTGGCGGTCGAGCCGCGAGATGCATCCGTTCTCGTTACGGTCCCCACAATAACTCTTACGTCCACGACGAATCGCCCGGTTCGCTTCACCGTTCGGATTACCACGGACGGTCCGGCGCTCACTCCGTTGTCGCGCGATCAGATCTTCAACGCGCCGTTTCTTCGCTTCCTGTCTGATGCGCGCGCTACCGCCGATCGCGCAGCGCGGGGCGGCGCAGCGGACAACGCCAGCTCGGTATCGAGCGTTTCGCGCTACCGACTGCTCGAGCGCGACGTCCGCGGAACCGAGCTGCTCAGCTCCAGAGAGAAGCTGATGGCTGGCCTGCCGAATTACGCCACGTACTTCGGCCGCGACATGATGATGACCTCTCTCATGATGCAGCCAGTGTGGACTGATGCCATGGCGGAGTTCGTGATTGCCAGCGCGCTGAGGAAGCTGGGACCGGCTGGCGACGTTAGTCACGAAGAAGCATTGGGCGGCCAGGCAATACGCGAGAATTCAGCGGAGTACAACGCACACATCGCCGAGTATCTCAGGCTCGCCCGCCGCGGGAATAGAGCTGCCGCGGACACCGCACTCGCGAACGCTCGATCTTTGCTCGCCGACCTGCAGAGAGTGCGAGAGAACTACCATATGCGCGACGACGAATTCCAGCTCCCGGTCGTTGCCGCCCGCTACCTGACGAACCCTGCTGTATCTACGGCGCGGAAGAGAGCTTTTCTGCTGGATACATCAGACGGTCGAGGATCTCGTCTGGGCCTGCTGATGCGGGAGCTGGGGCTTGTAGCGACGCTCGCTGCGCCCTATGGACGCGATCCCGTTGTCCAGAACCTGATCGCGTCGCCTCGCCTCGACTCGACACACTGGCGGTCGATCAGCTGGCGGGACAGCAACGCCGGTTACGCGAACGGACGGTTCGCGATGGACATCAATGCTATCTGGGCGCCTCGCGCGCTGGAGGCAATCGGAGAGATTCTCGGCGCCCTCAAGTCCATCGGCTTCTCGACCGATCAGATCGGGGGATATGCGCCGCGTACGGGTGGCGCGCAACTCAGCCAATTCGTCGGAGATCCCGTTTCTTTCCAGCGCGCGATTCAAAACTGGCGCGGAGCGTCCAGACATTTCATAGTCTCGCTCGCTCCGGCCGAAATTCGCGGCAAGGTTCAGCAGAAGCTTCAATGGCTGCCTGCGGAAGAGCGCACGTTCTGGCAGAGGGTTCTCACCAGCACTGCAGCGGATACGCTGCCACTGGAATTCCTGGCGATCTCGCTCGACTCTGCCGGCAAGCCGATACCGGTCGTGAACACCGACCCCGCTACGTGGCTGTTGTTGCGCGACGGGAGGGATACCAGCCCGGACGCGATTGCTGCCGTACGGCGCGATGTTCGCGCAATCACCCGTCCCTATCCCGTAGGGTTGTTCGTAGATCGGCTCGGCCCTCTCGTCGCGAACGACACCTACGCATCTCCGGCGATCTGGGAAGCGTTTCGAAAGGACACCTACCATTCTCCTCGCGTCGTGTGGGGCAGGGAAGTGAATCTCATCCTGCTGGGATTGGCCAACCAGATCTCGGGTGCGACCGGAGCGGCTGGAAGACCAGCGAGCGAAGCGCTCTCGCCATACGTGAGCGAAATGCGCGACGCGCTACGCCGAGTCAACGACGCGGTAGAAGCTTCGGGATTGAAGCACAACGAGCTGTGGAGCTACGAGATCAGCGGCGGACAGCTCAAGCCGATTCGGTACGGCGCGAGCACAGACGTGCAGCTATGGAACGTGACCGATCTTGCGGTCCAGTTTGTTCTGCGAGGGCTCGGCTACTAACTCGGCGAACTCGGCTTCAGTTCCGTGGAGGCTAATCGACGCGTCCCTCTCTACGTCGCGACTATCTTGGGTGGCCGCGTCCCGAAGTACAGCATCAACGCACCAAACACGACCATCACCAGCCCCCACCAGAGGTTGATGGAGATGTTCTCCGACCGTTCGTACAGCGTCACGTCCGAATGCGTCGCTACGCCGTAGATCGCGAGGATAACGCCGAGCGCCAGAAACAGGATACCAATCGGAATGCGGATGTCGAACCTTGCGGCGCCACTCATACCGTGCCTCCGATTAGAAGAAGATAATGTTGAGTGCCAGTGTCACAGTGAGCACGATTACGGCCAGCACACTGGGCTTTTGGTACCAGTGGTCGTCGATCTCCACGGGCTTCGGCGTCAGGCTGTAGACGAGCCCGACCAGCTCCTGTTCGACTCGCGGGCGTGTTACAAGGCTGACGAGAATCGTGACGACGAAGCACGTCACCCACGCCGCGATCGCGGTCCAGAACGTCTGGCCCAGCTCGCTGCGGTAGACGATGTGCACCCCAAAGTAGCCGCCCTTCACTCCTGGTACAGATCCGCCTGCGAGCGAGATTCCATGGTGGATCGCGGCCGCGAGCGTGCCGGAGATCAGGCCGATGAATGCGCCGTGACCGGTAGTTCGCTTCCAGAACATTCCCAATGCAAAGGTCGCGAAGAGCGGAGCATTGACGAACGCGAACACCAGCTGAAGCAGATCCATGATGTTGTTGAACGACGCCGCGACATAAGCGGCGGCGATAGACAACGCGATGCCGAAGACGGTCGCGGCCCGGCCCATCCATAGGTAGTGCTCGTCGCTCGCGCCCTTCTTGATGTGGCTCGGGTAGATGTCGTAGGTCCAAACCGTGTTGAACGCGGTGACGTTGCCCGCCATGCCCGACATGAAGGACGCCAGCAGTGCCGTCAGTCCGAGCCCAAGCATCCCGGCGGGGAAGAAACGTATCAGCATCATCGGAACGGACAGATCGTAATCCAGCACCACGTGTCCGGCCTGATCTATCAGCGGCCCGCCCGTAAGACCATCGATCTTCGGCGGAATGATTCCCTGACCCGCTGCCGAAATCGCGTGAGAGCCGACACCTGGTGCGTGCCAGTCGACTGCGAGCGCAATCATTCCGGGGAGAATCACGAGGAACGGAAACAGTACCTTCGGCAGCGCCGCAATGAGTGGCGTCCGCCGCGCTGCGGCCATCGACTCCGAAGCCATTGCGCGCTGCACGACCAGAAAGTCCGTGCACCAGTAGCCGAACGACAGCACGAAGCCCAATCCCATCGCCAGACCGAACCACTCGACGCCGATGGGATTCTGGGACGGATCGCCCATATATCTCCAGGCATGCGTCAAGGCACCCGGTTGGAAGCCCCGCTGAACGGAGATCTCGGCCAGTCTCACCTGAAGCCCGCTCCATCCGCCCGCCGCGCGCAAGCCGAGGAACACGAGCGGTGCGAATCCGAAGACGATCAGGAAGAACTGAATCACTTCATTGTAGATCGCGCTGGTGAGTCCGCCGAGGAAGATGTAGGCGAGGACGATCACTGCTGCGACCAGCATGCTCATGTCGAAGCTCCAGCCGAGGAGCAGGTTGAAAAGCTTGCCCATGGCGTACATCGAGATTCCGGACGACATGATCGTCATCACGGCGAACGAGACCGCGTTGAGCGTCCGGGTTTTCTCGTCATAGCGCAGCTTCAGGTATTCGGGCACCGAGCGGGCTCGCGACCCATAATAGAATGGCATCATGAAGAGCCCGACGAAGACCATGGCCGGAATAGCGCCGATCCAATAGAAGTGGCTCGTTGCGATGCCGTATTTCGCGCCCGAGGCGCCCATGCCGATCACTTCCTGGGCGCCGAGGTTTGCGGAGATGAAGGCGAGGCCCGCGACCCACGATGGAATCGACCGCCCGGAGAGGAAGAAGTCCGTACTTGTTTTTGTCGATCGCCTCAGCATCCAGCCGACCGTGAGGACGACTGCGAAATACACGAGCATCAAGAGGTAGTCGATCGGCGTCAAGTGAGTCATCGAAGTCATCGAACCGTGTCTCCGCAAAGGGGGCCGGCGGGGTGGAACTCGCGATAGGGCTGGCGTGCAGGCCAGATTATACGCGCGCGACGGGCAGTCGGAAACCCCACACCTCCCTGGAGGATAGTTGTCAGCCGTAATTCGACATCTTTGCTCCGGTCAGTCGGGAGGATATCTCGTGAAGCTCGTTCGCCCGCTCCTCCTGTTCAGCGCGGTGTTTCTCGGCGCTTGCACGGGGACCCACAGCAAATCCAACCAGACCGTTCTCGCCTTCTCCGGCAGTGCGCTCGGCGCGGAAGGGACGCTGGTCGCGAAGCAGCTCCAGCGATTCATGCTGCTGCACCCCGCGATTCGGGTCGAGCTCCAACGCACCCCCGACGACGCCAACCAGCGGCATCAGCTCTATGTGCAGTGGCTCAATGCCCGCGTGGGGAACCCGGACATTCTGCAGCTGGATGTAGTCTGGACGCCCGAGTTCGCCGCTGCCGGCTGGGTTTTGCCGCTGACACGGTTCAACCCCGCATCGAGCGAATTCTTTCCAGCCACGATCACCGCCAACACCTGGGCGGGGCAGCTCTACGCGCTCCCATGGTTTGCCGATGTCGGGCTACTGTATAGACGCACCGATTTCGTCCCGAACGAGCCACGTAACCTCGGTGAGGTCGTAACGGACGCGAAGCAGGCGATGGCGCGCCCTGGCGGTCCGCGATTCGGAATCGTGTGGCAGGGCGCGCGATATGAAGGACTCATCACCGGCTTCGTCGAGTACCTCGGCGCCTTTGGTGGAAGAATTCTCGATGACAGCGGGAGAGTCGTAGTCAACCAGGCTCAAGCAGTTCGTGCGCTGCAGTTCATGCGCGACGAGCTTTATAGCTCGCACATTGCTCCGCTCGACGTGCTTACCTGGCACGAAGAGGAAGCCCGCTTTGCATTTCAGAATGGGACCGCTGTCTTCATGCGCAACTGGCCGTATCCGGTCGCCGCAATGAGCGACAAGAGCCAGTCTCGCGTTGCGGGGAAGTTCGCCGTATCTCCGATTCCTGCCTCGGGCGACGCTGGTGGACACTCCACGGCCGCCCTGGGCGGCGCGCAGCTCGCGATCAATGCCTACAGTGAGCATCCAGACTCTGCGTATCTCCTGATCGAGTACCTCACCGCCCCGGAGCAGATGCTCGAGCGCGGGCAAGCGGTTGGACAATACCCCACCCGTCCCGCGCTCTATCACGACGCGCGGTTGCGCACCGCTATCGCAATCCCGCTGGATGATGCGCGTCGCGCGATAGAGAGCGCGACTCCCAGACCCGTGACGCCGATTTATACGGAGCTGTCGGAGATCCTGCAAATAGAGCTGCATCGCGCCCTCGTTCGTCAGGCGGAGCCACAGGAAGCGCTCAACTCAGCGGCGAAGAAGATCGATGCGCTGATCGAGCGCACCGGGATGCGGAAGCTGATGGCGCGCGAGCAAAAGCCGGCAGCCCCGACTGCGTCGAGCACGCCGGGTCAATCCCAGTGAGAAAAATCTCCCGCCTTGGACACGAAGCCCGGCTTGGCTGGACGCTCGTTGCGCCCGCGCTCTCCGTCATTGCGCTGATCGCGATCTTTCCACTCGGCTGGACCGTATGGGAATCGCTGCACCTGCACGAGCTCAGAATGCCGTGGCTCGGGCAGCCCTTCGTCGGGTTTGCCAACTACGTCGAGATCGCCAAGGATCCCCGCTTCTGGGCGGCGTTGGCGCACACCGCCTTCTTTACCGTCGTATCGATCTCGCTGGAGCTGCTGATCGGGCTTTTCCTCGCTCTGGCGATGAATCGCGCTTTTCGGGGGCGAGGATTCGTGCGCGCCGCAGTGCTCGTTCCGTGGGCGATTCCTACCGTCGTGGCGGCGCTCCTCTGGCGAGTCATGTTCGAGTCGCAGGGCGGTATAGCCAACGCTCTACTCGTCGACGCACAACTCCTGAAGCAGCCGATAGTCTGGTTCATCGAGACATCGACCGCGTGGGTGCCGGTCATTCTCGCCGACGTCTGGAAGACGACTCCGTTTGTTGCGCTGCTACTGCTCGCGGGCCTTCAGAACATCGACCTCAGTCTCTACGAAGCGGCTGCGGTCGATGGCGCGAACGCATGGTGGCAGCTGCGACACATCACGTTGCCGCTACTGAAGCCGGCCATCCTGGTCACGCTGATTTTCCGGACTCTGGACGGATTCCGCGTCTTCGATCTGATCTACGTTCTCACCGGCGGCGGGCCCGGCACATCAACCGAGCCGGTGGCGCTCTACACTTTCAACGCTCTCCTCCAGAACCTGCGTTTCGGCTACGGCTCTGCGCTTTCTGTCGTGATTTTCGCGATTACGTTCGGGCTCGCGATGATTTATGTCAAAGGACTTGGTGTGCGCCTGGGAGGCGACGAGACATGATGAGCATCGCGTCAGCACCTCGCGGTAAAAAGAGGAAGGCGGGGATCTCATGGGGGGCCTGGGTGTTCGGGGCCGCGCTCGCTCTTCTGATCCTGTTCACCCTCTTTCCGTTCTACTGGGCGATCGTCGCATCGCTCACGCCAGACGCGGCACTCTTCAGAGATCCGTCGCTCTGGCCCCAGCACATAATTTTGGATCACTACCGCGCGCTGTTCGGAGAGCGCGACTTCATCACACCGATAAGAAACTCACTCATCGTAGCTGGAACGACGACGGTCTTTTGTCTCTGCGTCGGAACGATCGCTGCCTACGCCCTGGCGCGCCTCGACTTCAAGGGTAAAGCGCCGATCATGGGATTCATCCTCGCGGTGACGATGTTCCCACAGATCTCGATCGTGAGCCCGCTCTACCTGTTGCTTCGATCGTTGCATCTGATCGACACCTATCCGGGTCTCATCATGCCGTACATGACTTTCGCGATGCCGCTCACGGTGTGGGTTCTGACCGGGTCCATCCGTCAGATTCCAAAAGATCTCGAGGAAGCCGCGCACGTCGACGGCGCCACCCGAAGACAGAGCTTCACGAAGATTCTGCTCCCTCTCGCAGTGCCGAGTCTGGCCACGACAGGGATTCTTACGTTCATCTATTGCTGGAATGAGTTTCTGTTCGCGCTTTCGTTTACGCTCGGTCCGGAAAGGCAGACGGTGCCAGTGGCGATCGCGCTGTTTCGCGGGATGTACCAGGTGCCGTGGGGCGAGATACTCGCGGCAGCAATCGTTGCAACCGCGCCGGTTGCGGCGATGGTTCTGATATTCCAACGGCGGATAGTGCAGGGACTTACAGCGGGCGCGGTGAAAGGATGATCAGAACTGCAACTGAACGGGGTGTGAGCTGCGCCGAGGCAAGCCTCGTCGTTGTTACCTGACCCCAGGCACCCATGCATCTCTGGCACCTCACACCGCGTTCAGTTCAGGTGGAACCTAAATATCAGAGATGCCAAGGCAGTTAACGGAGATAATGAATGGCGCGAATAGCTCTCGAGCACGTCGACAAGATTTACCCGAACGGCTACGTCGCCGCGCGCGATCTCAGCCTCGAGGCCACTGACGGCGAGCTCCTCGTCCTCGTCGGTCCTTCGGGCAGCGGCAAATCCACTGTGCTGCGTCTTATGGCCGGCCTCGAGCGAGTGACCGACGGCGTCATCCGAATTGGTGACCGTGATGTCACCGACCTCCCGCCGCAGCAGCGGGACATCGCGATGGTCTTCCAGAACTACGCGCTCTATCCCCATATGACGGTGAGAGACAACCTCGGCTTCGGTCTCAGCATTCGGAAGCAGCCACGACCTGTAATCGAGGAGCGCGTCAACGCCGTCGCTGCTTCACTCGGACTGGAGCCGCTGCTCGATCGAAAGCCCGCACAGCTCTCGGGCGGTCAGCGGCAGCGCGTCGCACTTGGCCGAGCCATTGTGCGAGAGCCGTTGGCATTTCTCTTCGACGAGCCTTTGTCGAATCTCGATGCGCAGCTTCGCGTTGAAACCCGCGTCGAGCTGGCTCGGCTCCATCGCAGGCTGGGCGCTACGATGGTGTACGTCACCCACGATCAATCAGAAGCCCTCACGCTGGGTGATCGGATCGCGGTGTTGAAGGAAGGCATCCTCCAGCAGGTAGACACTCCGATGAAGCTGTACGAAGAGCCCGCCAACAGGTTCGTCGCTGGATTCATCGGAAGTCCGGGGATGAACTTCTTCGAGGGAGTCCTCACCCGCATCGGAAGCGGTGGGATGTGCTCCTTTCAAGGCGCGGATTTCACAATTCGAGTCCCGTGTGGGCCGGGCACCGAGGGACCCGTATTTCTGGGCGTCAGGCCGCAGCATCTCGAGATCACTGACGACAGCGCGCGCGGTGACGGAGTCGTTCGAGCAGAAGTGGGCGTCGTCGAGCCCATGGGCAACGAGCAGATCGTGTACGTGACGTTGGCTGACGGCGGGCGCGCTGTTGCCGTCGCGCCGGTACAGCCGCGAATCGTGGCTGGTGAGAAGATCTCGATTCGCGTGCGGCCCGAAGGCATTCACATTTTCGAGGCTGGCTCGGGAAAACGCCTTGCCACGTAAGCTGGGAATCGAGCCACAACTGCGCCGGCGCGATCTCCTTGAATGTGTCGGAGTCTCAGGCCTTCGGCAGAGATAATACGAACTGCGAGCCTTTGCCCAGCTTGCTCTCAACCGTCAGGTCGCCGCCCATGCGTCGAGCAAGGTCACGACTGATCGAAAGCCCCAATCCCGTTCCCTCGTGCTTCGACGCGTAGTCACGATTGACCTGCACGAAGGGTTCGAACACCGCCTCCATCTTATCCGGAGGAATTCCCGATCCAGTGTCCTCGACGCGGAGGTAGAGCATCTTCGCGTTCTCGTGACACTTGAGATCGATGGATCCTCCGCTCGGAGTGAATTTGATCGCGTTCGAAAGAAGATTGATAAGAATCTGCCGCACTTTGTCTGGATCACCGCACACTTCGGTTTCCGGAATATCCTTCGCCACGGTGAAGCTCAAACCCTTCTCGCGGAGTTGCGGCTCAACGAACTCCCGAAGACTGTCCATCACTTGCCCAAGCCCCATCGCCGAGCTGTGGACTGCCACGTGACCAGCCTCGATCTTGGCGAAGTTGAGAACGTCATTGATGAGTGACAGAAGATGGCGCTGGCTTCGGTCGATTCGTTCGAGGTCTTCGCGCTGCTCCGGAGTGATCGGACCGCGAAGCTCCAGCTTAAGGAGCTCTGAATAGCCGGCAATCGCGTTCAGCGGGGTGCGCAGCTCATGCGACATGGTCGCCAGAAACTGGCTCTTGGCGGCGTTGGCTTCCTCGGCTTCTTTTCTGGCGGAGCGCTCGCTCTCGACGAGCTGCTTGTATTCCGTTACGTCTATTCCAGCTGTGAGCCAAAGTCGGCGTCCGTCGGGAAGCGAGCCGAGCGCGACTCGATGGAAATCCCAGATGCGATCCCTCCCATCAGCAGCGCGTACCGTGTGTTCGCCTAGCCGGATAGACTCCCCCTCCGGCTGCTCGAGAGCGTCAGTGCCTTGTGGCAGAATGGAAGTCTCACTACTCCCAGGAAATGCCAGGGCGGCCCACTCCTCTGTGGACGTCACCGGAGTAGAGTAGTAGCCGGTGAGGTCCATCCATGCCTCGCTCAGCTGCATGATTTCTCCGTCGGATGCGTGCAGCATCAGTGGATAGGGTGCCGATTGCACCGCTGCGCGGAGACGCATTTCGCTTTCGCGCAAGAAGTTTTCCGCCGCCTGCTGACTCTGCAGATGGGCCTTCACGTCGAGCTGGCGCTGCCTGGCTCGCAGGCCCGACCTTATCACCGTAGTGAGCGTTGTAACCCGGACGGGTCGTTCCAGCAAAGTCACATTCCCTTTCTCCGCCACGCCTTTGAGCGTTTTCGGGAGTGCTCCGGAAAGCTCGCCTTCGCCCGTGAGAATCACGATCGGAACGTCCGACCACGAAGGCTGCTCGTCGAGCGAGGCAAATAAGCTGGCCTTCGCCGAGGATGCGAGTGCTTCTTCGGCAAGCAGAATCAGCCCGACTTCTTCCTTAGCGATCAGACTGCAAACGGCCGCCATATCAGCGCAGACACGGGGGGCAAGGCCCGAGCGCGCAAGCACCTTTTCGGTTATCCGTGCGTCCTGGCCGGTTGGTGTGAGAACTGCGACCGGCAGCGTTTCTCCGCGAGTCATGAGTTCGATTTCGACCTGAGGATGCGCCTCCGGCGAAGAACTCCTAAGGGAGTTTCTAGTTGCTGGACTTCTTCCTATCGCGCTTGCGCCCATTCGCCCTGATCCCTCTTTCAACCCGGTCACCGGCCTCACTGGATTGCTCGATCACGCCCTGCCGGAATCCACCCGAGTCGTCGGCTTGGAGCAACGGCGCCGAACCTCCGGTGTAGTGCGGCACGCCGGTGAGAACTCCTTGAAACTCCCTCAACGGCTCCCCAACGAGTAGACCACCTGCCTGCACTTTGTATTCGCGAATCGTCCGCTCGTGATCGCCGCTTCTCTTCTTCACGACCGAAATCGCCTGCCGCACAGTTCCGGCCACCTCGAAGTATCTCAGCAACAGCACGGTGTCGGCGAGGTAGCTGACTTCCATCGCCTCGTCCACCGGATTTCCGAAAATACCGTGCTGCACGAGCGTCATTATGCAGGTGACGCCGTTATTGGAGAGGAAGCTCAGAAGCTCGTGGATCTGGATCGGCAGGAGGCGCTCCTCGGGCATCGACTGCATATACCCGTTGATCGAATCGATGATGACCAGCGTGCGTTTGTCATTCTCTACGGCGTCGACAACCTGGCTCGCAAACTCACCCGGCGACATTTCGGTCGGCTCGACCTGGGCAATCTTCAGCTGACCTGACTGCCGCGCCGCGCTCGTATCCATGTTGAGCGCCTTGGAGCGAAGCGTGAACGTGCTCATTCGCTCGTCGAAAAGGTAAAAGAGAACTCGCCTGCCACGCTCGATCTCGGCACGAGCGAACTGGGTGCACAAAATGGACTTTCCCGTTCCGGCGGCGCCTGTAATGAGAATGCTCGTCCCGCAAGTGATTCCTCCTCCCAGAAGTGCGTCGAGAGACGACGAGCCGCTGAGCAGTAGGTCGCCGGTAACGTCCACGCGCGGCTCGTCCTGCAGCACTCGCGGATAGACTTCGATTCCTCCCTGGACGATACGGAAATCGTGGAATCCACCCCGGAATTGGATGCCTCGCACTTTCGTTACCTGGAGACGGCGTCTCTCCGATCCGTACTCAAGCGCAACGTGCTCGAGGACGATCACGCCATGCGCAAGGCTGTGCAGCTGCAAATCCCCTTCTGGAGCCGTCTTGTCGTCCAGCAGGATGACAGTGCATTCGCGGCCGTTGAAGAATTGCTTGAGCGCGAGAATCTGCCGGCGAAAGCGCAGCGCCTCGCGCGCCAGCAGCCGCATTTCCGAGAGCGAGTCGAATGCCACGCGTGTCGGATTGTGTTCCTCGACCGCCTTCAAGACCTCATCGACGGTTTGCTGGAGCTCGACTTCCGCGGGGTGAAAAATCGTGTAGCCCTCTTCGATGTCGCGCGCGATGTCCTTCGACAACTCGTAGATGTCGATCCCCTCGAGGCTCCAGCCGTGTGACTGAGCCACTGCTCTGAGCTCAGCGGATGACTCGGAGAGCGTTACATACAAGCCGCGCTCTCCGTTTTTCGCGCCCTCTATCAGGAACTGCAGAGCCAGCGTCGTCTTGCCGGTCCCAGGCTCACCGTCCACCAGATAGAGGTGATTCGTCGGCAAGCCGCCACCCAGAATGCCATCGAGCCCTGGGACGCCCATGCCTGCTCTCGGTATCTCAGGCCCGATTTCGTCATTCGCGCGTCTTACCACAGTCTTCTCCGAAACAATGTTCTCTCAGGCTCCCGCAATTCTGCGCAGCGCCTGAACCGCATCCACCACTTCTTTGGTCGGCAACGCCCCCGACATCACGGCTGGCACGAGCTTGTCGTCCCGATTGTAAAGGTCATTCGCGAAATAGAGCTGACCATTGTTCATGTAGGTCGTGAAATACGTGATGTAGACCGGAATCTTGTGGGGCACCTTCACCGACTTGTTGTCCGGCGGGTTCTGCATTTCCTGTTGCACCTTGTCCGCCGGCCACCCCAGAACCCATTGTGCCAGCTCCGCCGGCTTTTCGAGGCGGATGCAGCCGTGACTGAACGCGCGCACATCCTTGTTGAACAGCTCGTGATTGGGCGTGTCGTGCAAATAGATGTTGAAGTCGTTAGGGAAAAGAAATTTCACGAATCCGAGCGCGTTCTTGGGCCCGGGACGCTGACGAACGCGCGTCTGACCATTCTCCTGATACGTCTCCATGTTTTCGCGCGCGAGATATTCAGGGCCCTTGGGAAAAACTTCCTTGGCAGCAATGTCCGGTGTCACGTTCCAGTACGGCCGAAAGACCACGGTCTCCATGGAGTCGGCGAACACCGGCGTCGCCTTGTCCTCGTACTCCTGCCCGACGATGACCTTCATTTCCAACGTCTTCTGCCCGCTGTCGTAGGCCTCGAGCTTGAACGCGGGAACGTTCACGAACACGTACCGCGAGCCGAAGCTTCTCGGTAGCCAACGGTAACGCTCCATATTCGCGGCGATCTCACCCAGCCGATAATCGGCGGGGACATTCATCGCATCGATGGTTTCCTTGCCAAGCGCGCTGTCGACGTTGATCCCGTGCCGCGCCTGGAACAGCGCGACCGCATTGGCAAGATCATGATCATAGATACTTCCAGCCGATGCCCCAGTCTGTGGCAGCGAAGGAATCATCGACGCCTTGTTCGCACCGCTCGCTGGAATGATTCCCTCGGCCGCGAGTCGGTTGCGAACCGCTGCAAGCACTCGGGGATCGGCCGGGGCGCCGGGCTTCACGTTCCCAGTCCCTGGTACCTTCTGCCAGCCGCCCTTTACGACGAGAGTGCGATAGTTCTGCATCTGCTGACTCAACGCAGCGTAGTCATCATCGGTCGGTCGCATGGTCGCGAGCGCTTTATCGAGATGCTCATACCGGAGGTTTCTCACCAGGGCGCTGTCGATATTTTCCTCTTCGGGATCGACATGCCATGACTGCGCAACTGTGCGCGGATCCACTTGTCCCGTCAGCAGGTCTTCGCCAAGAGCGGTGTAAGAGGCGGTAAGGAGAACGTCTGCGGTTGCCAGCTGCTCCGCCGTCGGAGCCTTCGCTTGCTTGAGATCGCCTATCGCCTGCGCCAGTGCTCCAATCGGATAATCATCCAGCCGCATACCGTCTGTATTGGCCGCGAGGATCGCGTCTGTGACCGCTTTGCTTCGTACTTTGTGCAGCCCCTCTCGGGTCAGCCACAGCGGATTGTTCCCGTACAACTTGTAGAGTCGTTTGGTGTGACCCCACTGGTCGTCGTCGATCTTGGGTAGGCGTGGGCCATCGAGTTTCTTCTGAATCAGTGTCTCTATTTCGGTAGCGGGGACGTCCTGTACAGAGGTCAGTTTGTCCGGGGCCCACGTCTGTGCATTCGCGGGATTGCCGGCGGTTTTGGTGTCCTTTGATGTGCAGGCGAGGACGAGCGACGCCGTCAATGAGAGCAAGACGAGTAGACTGGCGTGACGTACGTCGCGCCGAGTCGTAAGTAGAGCGACCATAAAGGCTTATCCTTCCTTATACCAAGGTTGAGTCCGCTCAACACTAGGCGAAATACGGGCCATCACGACGGCTGTTTATCACGTCGAGTGGAACATCGGGCAAGCTCGGCTGTCACACGATTTGTGGCAGCGGGCACGTTCTGGCTCTTTTCTTTCAATGTCTCTACCACGCACCCCAATTGAGGAATCAACCAATGATGGCTCGTCGAACAGTCCTGATGGCTGCGGCGCTACTGGTCGGAGGCGTAACCGCCTGCTCGGACCTAACCGGCGCCAACTCCAGAGCGGACGGCGTCTACTATCTGCAGGCCGTGAACAACAACGGCCTCCCGTTTTCGTACGTCGACAACAGCACCGGGCACACGCTTACGGTTCTGAGCGACCAGTACGTTCTGAACACCGACGGGACGTATAGCGACCAGCAGAGTTACACCGATAACGGCGCTCAGCGCTCGTACACGGAATCGGGAAACTGGTCTCAGAGCGGCACCATTGTGAACTTCAGCCCGTTCTTCAGCTCGACCAACAACACTACCGCCTACCAGGCAACCCTCAGTACCGGTGGAACCTTCGGCGGAACGAAGACGATGTCGATCAACTTCAGTGGAACGGTCTGGCAGTACAGCACCTAACTGAATGAAGGAGAGCTCGGATTATCCATCCGAGCTCTCCGCAGCGCTTCGAGATCGGATTCGGGATCGATTCATTGCGCTCTCCGCATGGAATCGATCAGCTCTCTGAGAAGTTGAGCTCCCCGCCAAAGGTCGGCGAGATTCCTGGCATCCAGTTTTTTCACCGCGCTCGCGAGCAGCTCCACTCGCCGGGCTCGCCCCGCCATGAGCACCCTCTGTCCTTTGGGTGTCGCGTAGACCTTTGTCAGCCGTTTGTCTCGCTCGTCACCCTTTCTTCGCACCAGGCCGGCATCCTCGAGACCGGTCACGATCCGGGTCATGGTAGGCGGCTTCACTTGCTCCGCCCGGGCGAGCTGACCGAGCGTCAGTGGGCCGCCGAAGACTATTACCGACAGCGCCGAGAGCCGCGGCGCGGAGAGACCCGATGCGTCGTCCTCCTTGCGAAGGTGCCGCAGCAGGTGGATCGCCGCGGAGTGGAGCTTGTCGGCGAGCGCTAGAGCGTCGCGCTCACGCTTCGGCGACTTCACTCATCAGGCTGACGACGTTTCCCTGACCATCGGAAACCGAAGAGATCCATACTTCGCGACCGTTCATGCGGGCGATGATGTGAGGCTCCTCGATGCTCGCAGCGCCGGACGATTTTATCTTCGCGTGCACTTTCTTGATGTCGCTGACGTCGTAGAAGAGCACCGGGTGCTGTTCCGCTCCGTCCTTGCCCTGTGCTTCGGGGCCGGCGAGCATCAGCCGGACGCCGCCACAATCGAAGAAGGAGAGCGCGGGAGGCGCATCGAACAGGTGCTTCAGCCCAAGCGTGTCGCGGTAAAACCGCGATGCTTCGTCGACGTTGCGTACCGGCACCGCAATCTGCTTTATGCGCTGGAGATTGGTTGGGGAATCCTTCGACATTGCCACTCCTCGTCAGGTCGTTAGCTCTGCTAACGATGTCGTCTCCGGCTGCTCGGCGCAAGTTGTGATCGACAATACTGAAGCGGGGAGCTACTAAATCCGACGGAAAAGCTCTGACCTTTAGGTGCAAAGCTCAGAGCTCCCTGCTTCAGTTGTATGGATGCCCGATTGCGTCCCGATCCGGACGCCGAGGCATTAGTCTGGCGGCGCCTCGACTACCTTCTTCTTCGGCTTCTCCGTTGAGCCGGCCTTGAGCTCCTTCTCGACGTTCTCCGCCAGATCGCGCAGCGTCTCCCTGTCGTCTTCGTTGAACTCGCGGGGCAGATTGTCCATGATGCACAGCGTTCCAACGTTGTGACCGCCCGGTCCCTTGATGGGGTGCCCGGCGTAGAACCTTATGTGCGGATCGTCGAGTACCAGGGGGTTCTGCGCGAATCGCGGATCGAGCGCGGCGTCCTCGATTATCAATGCTTCCTCACCATTGATCGCGTGACCGCAGAAGGACGTCTGACGCGTCGTATCCGCCAGGGGCAGACCCTGTTTCGACTTGAACCACTGCCGCTCGCCTTCGACGAAGGAGATTCCCGCGAAGGGCACGTCGAATACGCGCTGCGCCATTCGGCTGATCTTGTCGAAGCGCTCCTCGGCATGCTGGTCCATCGTCGCGCCGATGCGGAACTCGACCAGGCGCTCCGCCTCGTCCTGCGGAATGAGGGGACGCATCACTTCTTCGGTCTCCGCCCACAGGCCGCGGCTCCGCATCACTGTCGTGACGCGCGCCCTGAACTTGGCGGCATCCAGCGGCTCGAACAGCACGTCGTCCACACCCTGCGAAAGAAGATCGGCGGTCTCATTCTCGGACCCCGCGGGCGCGACGACAATTATCGGCATGTCTATCAAACCGACCACCGTGCGCGCGGCGTGCACCACCTGTCTGCCATCGAGTATCGGAAGCTTCAGCCCGACGACGAGCGCGTCGGGCGGATCCTGCGCCAGAATTCCCAGCGCGGCAGCGCCGTCGTTGGTGATCTGCACGGCAAATCTCGCCTCGACCAGGATGTCGTTGTAGCGAACGCGATCGGCTTTGTCGCTCACTGCGAGCAACACCCTCGAAGGTTTGGGAACGCCTTCCGCGTCGAGCTCGGGGAGGTATTCCTGGTTTACCCGCGGCGTGTTGGTTCGCGGCGTTTTGCGACGCTCGAACTCGGTGTACGGAATCACTTCGTCGGCGGTCGTATCTCCCTCGGCGATGTGCCAGAGCGCATCGTTGTCGAAGGTATGCAGAGCGCCAGTGCGGAGCGCTGTCGCGCGAATATCGTCAGCGAGCTTTCCCGTCGTGATCATCCCCCGCACTTCGGGTGTGATCTCGAGGAACTCGATGAGGGGAAGACGTCCGGTGTACCCGCTGAAGCCGCACTCCGCGCACCCAGTCGCCTTGACGTGCCTGGCCTTGCCGAACAGACGCATCTGCGCGGCGCGCACCATCGGGTGCAGCTCCTCGACCGGCGCCTCATAACGGCAGTGAGGGCACGCCCTCCGCACGAGACGCTGTGCGGTGACACCAATCAGGCCGGCGGCGACTCTGAAAGGCTCCACTCCGATATTCGAGAGCCGCGGGATTGCACCGATCGCGTCGTTGGTGTGCAGCGTCGACAGCACAAGGTGTCCGGTCATCGCCGCCTGGAACGCGATCGTCGCGGTCTCCTGATCTCGAATTTCTCCGACAAGCAGCACATCCGGATCCTGACGGAGCACCGACCTCAGCACGCCGGCGAATGTGAGTCCCTGCTTCTCGTTCACCTGAACCTGGTTGACGCCGCTCAACCGGTACTCTACCGGGTCTTCGACGGTGACGATGTTCACCGACTCGCCACGTCGGGTATTCAGCGCGGCATAGAGAGTCGTCGTTTTTCCGGAGCCCGTGGGGCCGGTCACGAGAAGAATTCCCTGTTCGCGATTGAGAAGCGCCTTGAATCTCTCGAGCACCTCGGGCATGAAGCCCAGTGTCTGCATCGAGACCTGCACCGCTCGCTCGTTGAGGAGCCGCATCACGACCTTCTCGCCGACGCGGGTCGGAAGCACGGAGACGCGAAGAGCGACTTCCTCTCCAGCCACTCTCACTTTCGCGCGGCCGTCCTGCGGACGGAACCGCTCGGCGACGTCGAGGTCGGACATGATCTTGATGCGCGAGACGACCGGGCCCACTCCGATGAATCTCGGCAGCACCATGATGTTCTTGAGAAGCCCATCGATGCGGAAACGCACCAGCGTCGACGTCTCGTCGTGCTCTATGTGGATGTCGGACGCGCGCAGCTTGATCGCGTTGGCAATGATCGCATCGACGAGCTTGATGACTGGCGCATGCACTCGAGCCATCGCGGCCGCGTCCTGCTCCTCTTCCTTGATCTGCTCGATGCCGACCGTCTGATCGAGCTTGTCGATGAGACCATAGATCATCGCGTCGGGGCGGAGCGTGTCGGAAACCAGTTTGTCGAGCTGCCCAGGTGGGCAGAAAAGCGGCGTCACCTCGCGGCTCGTTGCCCAGCTGACGCGCTGGATTGCTTCCTGGTCCAGTGGGTTCGCCATCGCGAGCCACACCATGCGACTGTCCACCTTCACGGGCAGAACGTTGTGCTCCCTGCAAAGCTTTTCGGGGAGGATCTGCATCGCGTTCTTGTCGATTTCACTCGGATTCAGATCGACATAGTCGATTCTGAAAGCTTCCTTTACGACTTCGGCGATTTCCTTGAATGACAGGACGTCACCGTCGATGAGGGCCTGAGCGACGTACGGTTTCTCCTGAAAACGCCAGCGCTTGATCAGCTCGGGGGTGACACCCGGCATGGTCCCCACGAGGGCGACCAGCCACTCGTCCTTAAAGCGGAATTTTCGCTCGTTGGTTTGGGAGTCAGCAGGTGTGGTCATTTCATCCGGTGGGGCAAGCTCGTCTGCTGCTCTATAGAAGGCAGGCCGTCATAAATGACTGTTTCCGCCCCCTCAAGATAACACCTGAAGTCTATGGTGCTTCGCGCTTCTCGGGACGAGTCTTTCTACGTCGAGAGTCGGGCAAGTCATCAAAATCGCGTTCGGTTCGCTATTTGCTAAACATCCGATCATACTCAAGAGCCGCTCGCCGTTCCTCTGGTTAGCGGTTCACCGATACGTACGCGTCCAGGACAGGGCGCACCACCGGTCTCTAGATGGCGGCTCCGTCGATTCCCACAACGAATCCCCAAACCACTATACCGGTGGTGGTTCACCGTTCGGAGAGTTCTCCGCGGAACAAGATTCTGAGACTGCTTCCACCGGCCGAGCTTGCGGCTTTGGTCGAGCGCAGCGAGATCGTCGAGATAAAGTCGAAGCAGGTTCTGTTCGAGCCCGAGCAGAAGCTGGAGTACGCGTATTTTCCGGAAGACTCCGTGATCTCGCTCGTGACCGTCATGAACGACGGCGACCAGGTCGAGGCGATGACGGTCGGCAACGACGGGTTTGCAGGCATTCCCGTCTTTCACGAAGTCGAGACCTCGAAGCACAAGGGTTGCGGCCAGATCAGCGGGACGGCCCTCCAAATCGGTGCAAGAGATTTTCACAGTCTGGCGCGAGAGCTACCGGGTCTCAGACGCCTGCTTCACCGCTACAGTGAATTCGTTTTCGAGACGGTTGCCCAGTCCGCCGCGTGCAACCGGCTTCACGTCATCGAGCAGCGATGCGCGCGCTGGCTGCTCATGTCACAGGACAGGGTCGGTCGCGCCAGCTTCGATCTGACCCAGGAATTCCTGGCCGAGATGCTGGGAGTCCGCCGGCCGGGCGTAACCGTAGCGATGGGAATTCTGGAGAAAGCAGGTCTGATCGCGCATGGCCGTGGCAATATCACGGTTGTGAATCGTCCTGGGCTCGAGAAGGCGGCATGCGAGTGCTACGGCACTATCAGAGCGCGCCAAGCCAAGCTTATTGCCTAGGTGTTGGAATCGCTATCCGACGCCCTAGGAGACGGAGGCGGTCTCCACTAGCGGCATCACAGACTCCGAGAAGCGCTCCATCTCCTCAAACTGCGGACTGAACTGGAGCAGCAGCAGGTCCACCCCCACCGCTTCGAGCTCCCGAATGCGCCCCGCCACCTGCTCCGGCGTTCCCACCAGCCCTGCCCTCAGACCGCGGTTCGACACCGAGTAATCCTCGAGACTCACCTGCTGCTCCAGCGCGGTGTGCGAAATCCAGTCCTGATAATTCTGGTAGCCGGGCGTTCCGGGCTGAACGTTGGTGATGCGCGCGAGCTCCTGACGGGCCTCCTCTTCGGAATCGCGTACGATCGCGTAAGCGGCGACACCGTACTGCATGGGGCCGAGCCCCATTTTTTCGCGGCGAGCCGCCATATCTGCGATCTTGGGCGCGACACGGTCAGGCGGATCGCCGTGCATCACGTACGCATCGCACGCGCGCGAGATCAGCTCCTTGGCGGCCGGGCTTTCGCCCCCGGCGTAGATAGTCGGGCGCGGGCTGCGCAGGGGTTTGGGCTCGAGAATCGTTTCCTCGACCTTGTAGTGCTTGCCGGAGTGGCTGAAGCGCGGCTCAGTCCAGACTCCGTTCACGATCCGAAGCCATTCGTCCGTTCGCCCGTAACGATCGTCGTGCTCCTCGAAGTTGATGCCGTAGCGCCTGGCTTCATCCTTCCACCACGAGGACACGACGTTGAGCGAGAGCCGGCCACGGGAGATGCGGTCGATGTTCGCCGCCTGCTTGGCAAAGATCGCCGGCTCGTGAAAAGTCGGCCTCACTGCGACCATCAACTCGAGCTTTTCCGTGACTGCGGCGAGCGCCGCCGCGGTCGACCACGCGTCTAGCGAATCTCCATCGATTCCCTTGATGTCGTTCATGAACAGCTCGGCGATGAGTGTAATGTCATAGCCGATCTGCTCGCTCCGCTGCGCCAGCTTCTTCACGTACTCCCACGTCGCACTCATCCCTTCGTCCGGGACGTTGCGGAGCCAGCCGCCGAACACCGGCAGCCAGTAGCCATATCTCACTGACCGAACCCGGCCGGCGCCAGCACTCTCGTTCTCTCCACCAGATAATCCACCAGACGTTCGAACGGGTCGAAGCCGACGACATTTTTCGGGTCGGCAACGAAATTGGAGAGGGCGTTGATGTCGTAGAAGTAGTGCTGCCCGTCACGGTCGTCGACGAGATATTCGATCCCACCTACGTCCAGCTCCACGTGCCTCGCGATCTGCTCCACCTCACGGATGATTTCGACCGGCGGCGTGTATTGCTCGACGCGCATTCCATTCTTTGGCGCATCGACCGCGCACGCGCCGCGTGACAGCTGCTGGCCGTCCGTTGTCTGGCAGACATCGGCAGGGCAGAGGTTGAAGGAATTTTCGGCTGGATAGACGTTGATCCCATAGAGGAAATGTCCGTCGAGCACCTCGACGCGCGTGATGTGCGCGTCGCGCAGCGGCGCGAGCTCCTGGACGAGCGCGACGTGATCGACTCCGAGGTCGATCAGCCCCACGCTCGCGGCAGCCGCCAGCGACTCCGCGTTGTCGAAGCGGGTGATTCCAGCGCCGCTGCCGCCAATGTTCGCCTTCACGACCACCGGGAATCGCAGATCACTCGCGGCTTCGGGGGCGAGTGCGCCGTTGTTGATCACGCGCGCCCGTGGGTAGGGAAGGCCGAGCTGCTCGAGCACGTCGAGCTGAAGCGCCTTGGAAATCTCCATCTGATAGGCGGCGGGCCCATTCACGAGCGGAACTCTGATGCGCTCGAGGTGACGCAGCCAGCTCAGAGTATGAAAGGTTACCTGCTGGTGTCCGCGAAGGTACGCCGAGGGACTCGCGCGGTTGAAAACGAGGGAGTACGGCGACTGGCTTTCAGACGGGTCGTACGAGTGTGAGGAGGCGTCGATCCGAGCGTAAGGTATTTCTCGGCGATCCAGCTCAGCGAAAAGTGGCCTGAACCAATCAGGGTGCTCGTAGTAGATCGCGATCGGTCCATCGGGTGTTGCCGGCATTGCAGACTCCGCGACATTGCTGAACAAGTAGAGAGGCCGCGCCCCGGGAGACGCAGCCTCTGCCGTTTCAACCTAGCGCGCGGATTTAACAGGTCAAGCGCTCGTTGCGTGATGAACTCGCGCAAACAGGCAGGGCGGTTTAGCATATCAGCATGCCAGCCCGCGAAACCCTCAAGATCCCGACGCGCGATGTCGTAAGAATTCTCGCGCTGATATTCGGATTCTATGTCGCCGTCCGACTGCTCTGGATCGCGCATCCCGTGATCTTTCTTTTCTTCCTCGGGGTCCTCTTCGGGCTCCCGATCGCGCAGGGAGCGGACTGGCTTCAGAAACGC
>JAXDME010000180.1:0-7694 GCA_034666285.1 Gemmatimonadaceae bacterium
GCCGCTGAAAAGAATGCGCGCTGTAATCCGGTCTTTGTGTAACTCTCGCCGGTGACATCTCCGGCGTCGTTGACTCCATAGGCCGTGCTGCTTTGTCCACCCAACGTCCCCAGAACGGTCGGAGCCGCTGCGTCGTTAGCCCAGAAATAAGCACGGCCAGCAGAGACGCAACTCGTTGGCGTTGCAGGTGGGCAGCCACTTCCCGCGATCCTTCCCGTGCTGCTGATAGCCCAGGCAGCACTGCTCGCGGCTCCGGGCAATGTCGCTATCTGCCAGTTGAGGCCGTCATAAGTCCATTTTACCGCGTGGCTTACATTCGCTGCATCAACACTGTAGCCGACCACTGTTCCGTCATCCTTGATTGCGTTGGCGCGACTTGTACCGGATAGAGTTGGCAGCAGTACCGTCGCGCCGTTCTCATAGTAGAAAGCGCGACCCGTCGCGCCGGTATGATCCGGGCTGAGCCACGCGGACCCAACCACTGCCCCCCCGACACTGACGCCGTACGGGAAGGTCCCGTTCTTCCCCGCGGGCGGCGCAATGAGCGCGAACGTTCCCCCCGCGGACAGGAGAAACGAGGCGTCCTCTCCGGCAGCGTTCTTCATCCAGCCAGCGATGTCGCCGTTGGCGTTGAGTGCAATCGCCTCGCTCGTTACGCTGCCGGTGATCAGTGGGGAAAGATCCTGGATTGCCCAACTCCCGCTCCCCGGCGTCGATTCCTGCCATCGAACTGCATGTGGAACTCCGGTCTGAGCGGCGCCGGTGTAGCTATATCCGACAATCACTCTCCCGCCGTTAATTGCCTTCGCGAAACTCGGCCATCCGCCCGGAAGAGTGCCAAGATCGACGATACGCACGCCCGTCGTCGCAGCAGGTGCCTTACCGGACGCATTGAGCAGAGCGCTTGCGCTGGGCGCGGTCGGCATCGACTGATCGACTCCGGTGCACGCCGCTGCGATCAGGAATACGCCAACGAGATGTGTGAGATGTTTCACAAACTCCCCCTACGCGTGAAAGACTCCAAAACAAAAAGGGTGGTCTCTCGTGTTGAACGGACGCGGTCAGGGATTTGTGCGGTTGAAACCCGGGCTCGGACGAGAACTTGTTGCCCAAACCAACGCTCGCCCCTATGTTGGGCAACCGGCCGAAACGCGAGTAGCACCGACACCGACACATAGCGGACACGCCGCGCCACAGAGGCGCTTCATGGACTTACCGGTCCCTTACGAGCTGACTCACCTGCTCGGTCATCTCGAGCCGTCCGCGCGAGACGATGCGTGGACCGCGTTCGTTGGCGCCAACAGCAAGCTCATACTGTACGTCGCGCATTCACTCGGCAGCGATCACGACGACGTGATGGATCGCTACGCCTTCGTGCTGGAGCAGCTTCGTCGAGACGACTTTCATCGGCTGCGCGGATACGGTGCCGACGGGCGCGGGAAATTCTCGACCTGGCTTGTCGTCGTTGTGCGCAGGCTGTGCCTCGATCACCACCGTGAGAAGTACGGTAGAGTGCGAGGCGAAGACGACGGTAGCGAGAACGGCCACCGCATGCGCGGCCGCCTCGTCGACCTGATCTCGGATGATGCCGAGCTGATGCAGCTCGTCGACATGTCGGACGGGGGACCTGAAGATCGGATGCGCGCGCTTCAGCTCGACGTTGCCCTGAAATCTGCGATCGCAGCACTCGAGCCCGATGACCGTTTGCTCCTTCGCCTGCGTTTCGAGGACGAGCTGCCCGTCGCCAAGATCGCGCGAATAATGTCGTGCCGATCCCAGTTCGATGTGTACCGCAGACTGCGTCGCGTGCTCGAGACCCTCCGGACAGTGCTGATTCGCAACGGCGTGGGCGATCCCGCGCCGTGAGGCGCACGCGCACGCCGCACCAAAGACCACAGAGTCAGCGAAAGATTGTCGCAGGGCGTCCGTTAAATCTTGATATAGAGATCGTGCCCACTACTCGGAGACCGATACGCGCATGAGCACTGGACCACATCTCGGGAGCGAAGAGGTCGCAGCATACCTCGACAACACGCTGTCCGATGCGGAATGCGCTCGGGTGAAGGCGCACCTCGCCGATTGCGGTGTCTGTCGCGAAGAGGTCGTTTCGGTGTCGAAGCTCCTCGACCGCGCGCCTCGGCCGAGACGTCGAGTGTTCGCTTTCTCGGCGGTGGCCGCGGCGGCTGTGCTTGCTTTTCTTCTCTTGCGGCCATCGCCCGACTCGGGCTTGCGTACCACACAGCCCGTCAGGGGACCTGACACACCGATCGCATCTGAGGGAGTGTCTGGTGTACGCGCTATCACGCCGATGGGCGCGCAGACGACCGGCACCAACATTCGCTTCGTGTGGCATCGGCCATCGCTCGGCGCGACGTACAGGTTCACCCTCACCGACGAGCGTGGCAAGAAGATCTGGGTGGGATCCACCAACGACACTACGCTCGTCGTCCCGAAAGAATTCACGCTGGCGGCGAAGCGATCCTATAACTGGTTCGTGGACGCGCTCCTCCCGGACGGCAGCTCCATCACCACTGGAATTACATCCTTCCAGATCGTTCGGTGAGGTTGGCTGCCAGCTGCCCTCTGCTGCTGGCGACCATCATTGTCTGTTGTTCTGCCTGTTCAGATGCACGGGGCTCTCGAGCTGCTGCGGCTCGGCCCACTGTGGCTTCGCCGGCTGCCGCCCGCAGCCAATCGTCCACTCGTGCTCCCGGAGCGGATCTCGTTTCCGTAGGAGAATCGACCTACTGGGCCGGAAATTACGACAGCGCTCTGGCGCTCTGGCGGGACGCCCTCCACAAAGTGCGGCATTCGGGAGACGAGGCTTCGGAAGCTCGGATCATGACCTGGCTGGGTCTCGCATCCTGGCACAAGGGTGACTACAAGGACGCCCGCCAGCAGGGTGAGTCCGCGCTCGCTCTCAAGGTTCGCCTGGGTCTGGACGCCGATCTCTTCCAGTCCTACAACGCGCTCGGCCTTCTCGCCTGGAACGAAGGACGCCTCACTGACGCAGCCGCGCTATTCGACACGGCAATGACCACAGCGCGCGAAAACGACGACCGCAAGGGCGTTGGTAAAGCGTCAGGCAATCTTGGTCTCGTTTACGGCGAGATGGGCGAGTTCGCAAAGGCGGCGCAGGGCTTTGCCGTCATGCGGCGGGTGGGAAGCGAGCTGAAGGATGCGCGAATCGAAGGCAACGCGCTCGACAACGAGGCGATGCTGCAAATAAAGCTGGGAGAGCCAGCGGCCGCGATTCCCACGCTGGTAGAAGCACGTCGGCTCTATCACACTATCGATTATGGAAATGGAGAGCAGAACGCGCTGGGGCAGCTTGGAACAGCTTACGCTGCGCTCGGTGATCAGCGCGCCGCCTTCGCAGCGCTGGACAGCGCGCTCGCCCTCTCCCGAACCCAAGGCCTGCGTCAGGAGGAGGCGAGCAACCTCGAGCTCATCGCGGAGTTGTACCGCGATGACGGTGACGTTCCCCGCGCGCTTCGCTTCTACGGCGATGCGCAAGCCATCGAAAAGAAACTGGGTTTATCCATTCAGGGAGCAGCGAATCTTCGGAACACCGCAGAGATCGAAGCGAGCCTCGGGAAGCTCGACGTGGCGAATCGGTTGGCGCTGGACGCGCTCCGGATGCACCAGACCGCAAAGGCGCGCACCGAGGAATTTCGAGATCGGCTATTTCTTGCCGAACTGAGTCAGGCGGCAGATCGGCCACAACAGGTCGCGGATCACGTCGCCGCCGCGGAACGCCTCGCTGACAAACTTGCCTGGAGGAGAGCGCACGTTGAGCTCGCACTTACTCGGGCGCGCATCGCCGACCGTGCGCACCAGCCGCGCACGACCCTCCGCGCGTTGCGTGCAACGGATAATGATCTGGCGAGGTCCGGTGTTGGCCTCGAATGGGAAGCGTACGCATTGCGGGCCCGCGCGGATGCTCGGATTGGCTCTCTCGATTCCGCGATCGTCACGGGCCGCCTCGCGGTTGCCGCGGTCGAGCGGATTAGAAGCAGCATCGGCTCTGGAATCCTCCGGAGCTCTTATCTCTCGAATAAAGAGAGTCCGTACCTGGATCTCGTGGATGCACTTTTGAAAAGCGGTCGAATCGACGAAGCACTCGAAATCAGCGATCAGATGCGCGGTCGCGCGTTGCGGGAGCATATCACCAGCCTCGACACCGACACATCGAAGCGGGCTTCCTCGGCGGTGCAGGCGCTCGCCGAGCGTGAGACGATTTTGCGTCGGATAGATGCACTCGCTCGTCGATTCGACGAGCTCGACGCCGCATCCGCGGCGGATCGGGACTCGATGGCTGCGATCAGCGCGAAACGAGTGTCGGATAAGCTTGCGGAAGCGCGCGAGCAATATGAAACCCTCGTCATCCGTGACGAGCAGCTCGGAGGCGGTTCGCTTTCCCTGCTGGGTGGAACCAGGGTCGTGGCCTCGGAGGTTCGCGCAGCTTTGGGTTCGCACGAAGCGTTGATCGAATACCTCGTCACCCCGACACGCGTGATCGTGTTCGTGGTGACGCCGACAGCCGTCCGACTCGTGCAGACGCCCTTGGGTGCCGATGATCTCTCCACTCGAGTTCGTGTAGCGCTGGGACTCCTCACGAAACCGGGTTCATCGTCGTCTGCCGCGAAAGGCGTGATGGAGGAGCTGTACGCCGCGCTTTTCTCGCCGGCGATCCGTTCCGCGCTTCCGGAAGGAACTCGTCGATTGATCATAGTGCCGCATTCGGTTCTCAGTTATTTGCCGTTCGCTGCGCTGCGGGATCCCACGACAGCCCGCTATCTCGTGCAGGACTTTGACTTGCTGCGGCTCCCCTCGGCGTCAGCCCTGTCAACCCTGCGCAAAGGACGGACGCCGCAGGCAAACGCGTTCGCAACCGCGGATGTGCTGGCGCCATTTCCCAAGCAGCTACCGGGTACGTTGACTGAGGCGCAGGCAGCGACGCGATCGATTCGCGGGGCGCAGATGTATTTGGGCACGCGCGCAGACGAGCCAACACTTCGTGGAGCGCTCGGACGCGACGGGCTCGTGCACGTCGCCACGCACGGCGTCATGAACGGACGCAATCCGATGTTTTCCCGGATAGAGCTCTCGCGAGGAACATCAGGGGGCGGGTCAGCGAACGACGGGCGTCTCGAGGTGCACGAAGTGCTGCGACTGCGAGTACGGAGCCCGTTGGTCTTCCTTTCCGGGTGTGAGACCGGCGTGGGCATGGCCGGCTCCACTCACTGGTCGCGGGGCGAGGATTACGCAACGCTTGCGCAGGCTTTTCTCTACGCCGGCACGCGCGACGTGATCGCGACACTCTGGCAGATCGCCGACGATGGCGCGGCCGATTTTGCGGGGCGCTTCTACACGGATCTTCATACCTCGTCGCCCGCCGACGCACTCGCGCGAACACAGCGGGAGATGATTCATGGTTCACGCTTCAATGCGCCGTACTACTGGGCTCCCTATGTGATCAGCGGTGAGGGTCTTTCCACCTCGGAAATGCAAAATAGAAGGGTGTCGTCCGTTCAATAAAGTGAAGCTCATCCCGTGGCTGTAACCCAGAGGATGTCATGACCCGTTTCCCGGTGTCGCGTACGCGCTCGCAAGGTCGCCTGTTGATGGTTGGTCTTCTCGCGCTTTGGGCGTGCACGGATAACGCGTCGCCCTCAGCGCCTCTGGCGACACAGCCTGCCTCGGCCGCGAGAAACGGCGCCAGACCCGCGGCTGGCGGCGGGCCCACGGTCAAATCCACGGCTCCCGACAGTGGAACGGTCGACTCGACGCTTAGCGTGCACGTGTTCGGGTCCGGTTTCGACGTAGGTTCGCGTGCGCAATGGGCGCTGAAGGGCGTGCCAAGCAGCAAGGTCGTGACGAACTCGACGCAGTTCGTGAGCTCGACAGAGCTGATAGCGAACATCAGCATCGCTCCGGACGCTACGCTTGCCAGCTACGACGTGATGGTGACGACTTCGTCTGGCAAGGGCGGAATCGGCACGGAGCTGTTCGTGATCACCGCGAAGACCACAGCGCTTCCGACACTCGGCGGCACGGCCACCGCAAATGCAATAAACGACGGGGGTACCATAGCCGGCGCAAGCACCGACGCGGCCAACTCGCTCAGCGCAGTCAAGTGGACGATGCAAAACGGATCATGGACGGTTACGCCACTCCCGGGTGGACTTTCCGGTAACGCCCTTGGGATCAACGCATCTGGCGACATCGTCGGTACGAATAACACCGCTCTACCGCACCGCGGGGTGCGCTGGCCCGCTAGCGGCGGACCGGCGGTAGTCCTCAGCTGCGCCTCTGATGTCGGCTCGGATGTCGCTGAGGCGATCAATTCCGGGGGTACGATCGTCGGCAACCGTCAGGAGGCAAGCGGGACGCTGCAGACCCCAGTCGGTTGGCTACCGGGTCAGTGTCGGCAGGATCTGGCACCCCTCGTGGCGGGACAGTCGGCAACGCCGTATAGCATCGACGATGCGGGCAATGCAGTCGGCTACGCGTACGATGCGACACCCACGGGGTCTGTGCCACACACGGAGTGGGCCGTCCGCTGGGCTTTCAACGGCACATCATGGGACCCGCCCGAGAAGCTGATGAACGGTGAGTGGGGCGGGGCTCAGGCGACCAACGCTCGCGGTGATATCGTAGGGGGGACCTGGCTTTGCCCCCCGCCTGGTTGTGCGAACCACGCAATGCTGTGGCCCTCTCCGGGAACTCTCGTCAGGACGGACCTCGGGACTCTCGGCGGAACAATGGGCTTCGCCAATGCCATCAACTCTGCCAATCAAGTCGTCGGCCTTAGTTATACAACGCGCAATCGCAACATTTTTGCCTTCATCTGGTCCGCTGCAACCGGGATGCGTGCGCTCGCTCCGCTGAGGGGCGATAATCGCAGCGAGGCCTACGGCGTCAGTGGCGGCGGACTGGTGATAGGATTCAGCATGGGCAACACCGGCGGCCGGACAGCCGTCGTTTGGAGAGCGCCATAGTCATGACGCGTTCTCCGATCTCGCGCTCGCAGTGTCGCCTGCTATTTCTCGCTTTACTCGCGTTCTCCGCGTGTACCGGCGATGCACCGTCCGCGGCGCTCCTGGCGCCGAGAGGGACGCTCGTCTCGGCTGCTGCTATCAGCGTAACGGTCAAATCCACGAGTCCCGACACCGCGACCGTTGACTCAACGCTCGACGTGCACGTGTTCGGAACCGGCTTTGATCCCGGATCTCGCGCCAACTGGGCGATCAAAGGTGTCGTAAGCCCCAAGGTCGTGACGAATTCGATGCGGTTCGTGAGCTCCACCGAGCTAGTGGCCAACATTACGATCGCACCGGACGCACCTCTCGCCAGCTACGACGTCATTGTGACGGCATCGTCGGGTAAGGGAGGTATCGGTACTGAGTGCTTCGTGGTCACTCCGAAAACGACCGACCTTGGCACTCTGGGTGGAACCGACAGCGAGGCGTTCGGAATCAACAACGTCGGTCAGGTCGTCGGCTGGGCTTTTGTCCCATCGGGAGTCGAGCATGCATTCCTTTGGACAAAGGCCAGCGGAATGCGAGATCTCGGTACGCTTGGCGGATGCTCCAGAGCCCTTGCTATCAATGACAACGGTCTGGTCGTCGGCTCCAGCTATACTCTCGCGGGTGAGAAGCACGCTTTCCTCTGGACGGCGACCGACGGTA
>JAXDME010000181.1:0-2871 GCA_034666285.1 Gemmatimonadaceae bacterium
GAATATTTTTCGGACGGAATGACGGACGAGCTGATACAGGCTCTCGGCACGGTAAAAGGACTCGAGGTTGCCGCGCGAACTTCGTCCTTCGCGGTGAAGGGAAAGAATCTCACGGTCCAGGAGATTGGGGAAAAGCTGCACGTCTCCCACGTAATCGATGGCAGCGTGAGGGGCTCAAGCAAACGGCTGCGCATCTCGGCAGCGCTAATCAGTACCGGAAACGGATACCGTGTCTGGTCGGAGACTTACGACCGCGAACCGAAGGATGTGTTTCAGGTACAGGACGACATCGCGCAGTCGATTGTCAGCGCATTGAGATCGACTCTTGGCAACACGCAGCCGTCGTCAGGGGCGCATCGGATGCCTCGTGACCTCGCGACCTACGATCTCTACCTGAAAGGCCGCTACTTCTGGAACAAGAGAACGTCCGCAGGCCTGCAAACCGCCGCCGATTACTTCGAGCAGGCGATTGCACGTGACACGACCTATGCGCTCGCCTACGCCGGGCTCTCTGATTCCTACGGCGTACTCGGGGCGTTCGGGTACCTCGAGCCGAAGCAGGCGTACGCCAAAGCGAAGCCTGCGGCGCTGAAAGCCATAGCTCTCGACAGCACTCTTGCCGAAGCTCATACATCATTGGGCTTCACCCATCTTTATTACGATCTCGATCCAGCTTCCGCAAAGCGTGAGTTCGATCGGGCTATCGCGTTGGATCCGCGTTACGCAACCGCGCATCTGTTCAATGCCTGGTATTACCTCGTGACGGGTGAATTCGACAACGCGATCCACGAAGCGCAGATCGCGCGCGATATCGAGCCACTATCGCTCATCATCAACACGCGGCTTGGCACAACGGAACGCTACGCCGGCCGATACGATGAAGCAGAGAAACAGCTTCGGAAGACCCTCGAGCTGGACGCGAATTTTCCGATCGCTCTCGATGAGCTGGCCCGAATCCTCGCATCGCGCGGAGATTACAAAAATGCGAGCGTCAGCGCGAAGCGCGCCGCAGACCTCGGTTACGTGCATGGAACCGGAATACTGGGTTATGCCCTCGCGATGAGCGGCGATCGCGCCAGCGCCGAGCGCATTGTCAACGCCCTGATCGCCAAGAGCAAATCGGAGTATGTCGCACCATTTGACATTGGGATGATTTACACGGGACTGGGAAATGACTCGGCGGCGATTGAATGGTTGTCGCGCTGCAAGGAAGTCCGCGACCATGAAGCCTCGCACCTGCGGTTCGATCCCCTCCTCAAGCGTCTGCGGCGGGTTCCACGCTTCGTCGCGATCACGTCAAAGATCTCATAGCTCGCTCGATCAGCCGGCCGCGATCAGATAGCCCCTATGTTGTACTTCGCGCCGAGATAAATCGTGCGCCCGTAATACTCCCGCTGGATCGCGTAGTCGTGTTTCGGCGTTCCCGCAAAAAATCCGAATACCGCGTTGTTCAGATTCAGCCCCTGCAGCTGGATCTGAATCCGCGGGCTGAAGTTGTAGATCACTGATCCGTCCAGCTGTGAGTGCGCATAGAAATAGGTATCGCCACTCGGAGAGGCGCTTCCGTCGCCGTAGCTGGTAATGTTCGCGCCCTGGTACGCCCAACCCAGTCGCCCCGATAGCGCCGAGTAATCGTACGTCAGCGCGGCATTGGCAAGATTGGGTGATTGCCTTTGGAGAGGCGCGTAACGCCCCGCGGCGGGATCTATGAGGGCGCGCGATTCGACGTGAGTGAAGTTCGCGTCGAAGCCAAGTCCCGCCCATGCACCCGGAAGGAAAACGAGGCGTTGTACCCACTCACCCTCGAAGCCGAGAAGATGTCCGTTTCCGCCATTTTCCGGACGGGTTCCGAGCTGGCCGACGAACGATGGAATGGGTCCGGCATACCGGAAGGTCTGGTTGAAAATGAAATCTGTGAGCTGCTTGTAGAAAACGCCTCCTGAAAGCACACCCACTGACGGGAAGAAGTGCTCGACGAGCGCGTCGTAGTTCCACGCGTGCTGCGGCTTGAGATTCGGATTGCCGGCGGTGAGGGCCGACGGATCGGACTGGCTCGCGCCGAGCGTACCCTGCAGCGAAGGAGCGAGCGACGAATAATCGGGCCGCGCGATTCCACGTGTCACCGCAAGCCGTGCATCAGTTCGGGAGCTGAGTGAATACCTGACCTGGGCACTGGGAAAGAGATCGGTGTACGTCTGCGAGCCAGGCACGGACTGGATCGCCGTGACGTTGCCCGTTGCATCGACCGTCACTGCATGGCCGGTGTAGTCCGCCTGCGTGTGCTCGGCGCGCAGTCCAACGTAGAGCTCGAACGGACCCGCGGTTGCTCTGTTGCTGACATATCCAGCGAAGATGCGCTGCGATCCACTGTAGCTCCCGAGGATGTTGCCGACGGTGTCGGTGCCATTCGTAAATGGATTTGCGTTCTCGTATGCCCGGGCGAGAGCCTCGTTCGGCATGGGCCCGATGCTGAAACCCCGAACGACGTTCGAGTAGTAATTGGGATCAGAGAACCCGCTGAGCATCGGAGGCAACGCGACGGGTGTGCCCGTGAACCAGAAGCCTCCGGTCGCGGCGTGTTGCTTCCGCTCATCGATGACTTTTGCGCCGAAGTTGAGTGTCGATCCCCAGCCCTGATCGCCCTCGCGCCAGACGTCGCCGAAATCGAGTGCCGCTCCCAGATCGCGCCCGGTCGTCGCGCGATCGATGGTGAAATAGTGGGACAACTCGAAGTTCGCTGGATCAGCTGCTGCAGCGGCCATAGCGGGAGTCGCGTAGGAGAAAGTCGGGACGGTTGGATTCGACGCGTCGTAGGCGAAGGTGAGACCCTGCCCACCTGGTCCGTCGTACACGAATGGCTGGAATCGGTAG
>JAXDME010000182.1:0-2996 GCA_034666285.1 Gemmatimonadaceae bacterium
ACCGCAAGCGCAGATCATCTGACCCGGTCCCGCCTTCGCGACCGGTGGCATCCTCTACTGGTGCCGAGTAGCTCTTTTTTGCTACCATCATTGATGCCACCACGACCATACGTTCTCGCCGAAGCCAACTGGAAGTCGGTGAGGGACACCGCCTACGATGTCGCCATCCTTCCCTGGGGTGCGACGGAGCCGCACAACTTTCATCTCCCCTACGCAACCGACAACTACGAGTCCGCCGCGATCGCCGAGCGCTCGGCGGAGATTGCGTGGAGACAGGGCGCGAAAGTGATCGTGCTTCCTACCATTCCATTTGGCGTGAACACCGGACAGCTCGACCTCAAATTCGCGATAAACATGAACCCGAGCACCCAGCTCTCGGTGCTCACGGACATCGCCGCGTCTCTGGACGGTCAGGGTTTGAAGAAGCTTCTCATTCTAAACAGCCACGGCGGAAACGATTTCCGGCAGATGATTCGCGAGCTGCAGCCGCGCGTGAAGCTTTTCATCTGTACGATCAACTGGTGGACGTGCGTGAACGGGAAGGATTACTTCGACGAGCCTGGCGACCACGCCGGAGAGATGGAGACGAGCGTCATGATGGCGATCGACCCCGGCCTTTTGCTCCCGTTGTCGGAGGCCGGCGCCGGCAAGGCAAAGAAATTCCATATCGCGGGACTGCGTGACGGCTGGGCGTGGGCGCCACGGAAGTGGTCAGAGGTCACGAGCGACACCGGGACGGGAAACCCGAAGGCGTCAACGCCGGCCAAGGGGGAGAAATTTCTCGAGGCGGTGACGGAGCGGATCGGTGGATTTCTTGTTGACCTCGCTAAAGCCGATCGAGAAGACATGTACGAATAGCTGTCCCTCGACTCGCGCGGTCACGCCACGATGTTGAGCAGTCGCCCCGGAACGAAGATGATTTTCTTTGGCGCGCCGGCGACGAACTTCGCCACCGTCGCGTCGGCGAGCGCCACAACAACGGCCGCGTCCTCGGCGATGTCTCGCGGCACCGTGATCCTCGAACGCACTTTGCCGTTCACCTGCACCACCAGCTCGATAGAGTCTTCCACCGCCAGCGCGGGATCGAAGCGCGGCCAAGCTGAATCGAACACGCTCCCTGTGCCGCCGGTCTGTTCCCACAGCTCTTCAGCGATGTGCGGCGCAAACGGGGCCACGAGCGGAATCAGTGGCATGATCTCCTCGCGATGTGGCGTACGCTCACCTTTTCGCAGCGCGTTCATGTATTCCATCATCGCGGCGATCGCTGTGTTGTAGCTGAGGCGGGCGACGTCTTCGCCCACTTTCCGGATGGTCTGGTGCAGCTTGCGCATGACCGAATGATCGGGGGTGCCTTCGCTCGACATGCTCTGCACCGATGCGAACAGCCTGTCCAGAAAGCGACGCGTTCCCGAGATGCTCTGGTCGCGAAAGTCGCCGCCCTGCTCGTACGGACCGAGGAACATGAGATATGTACGGAACGCGTCCGCGCCCCAGTGCTCGATGTACTCGTCCGGGTTCACGATGTTGCCCTGGGTCTTTGACATCTTCGCGCCTTCACGGATGATGTGCCCGTGCGCGCGGAAACGCGTATAAGGCTCCTCGAACTCCAGCAGCCCCGCGTCGTGGAGCACCATCGTGATGAATCGCGAATAGAGGAGGTGTAGCACCGCGTGCTCGTTGCCGCCGATGTACGAGCTGACGGGGAGCCACTTCTTCGTGATCGTCTTCTCGAACGCCACGTCGTCGTGGCCGACGCTGGGGTAGCGCAGGAAATACCAGGCGCTGTCCAGGAATGTGTCCGACACATCGGTCTCACGACGTGCGGTCTTCCCGCAATTCGGGCACGCGACCCGGTACCACTCCTCGTGCCGCGCGAGCGGGGAGACACCCGAGTCGTCGGGTTTGAAGTCGTCGATGAACGGCAGCACTACGGGAAGATCTTTCTCGGGGACGGGCACCGTTCCGCACGAATCGCAATAAATGATCGGGATCGGCGGACCCCAGTACCGCTGCCGTGAAATGCACCAGTCGTGCAGACGATAGTGAACGATCGATTTGGCAGAACCGGACTTCGACAATAAATCCAGGATCGCTTTCTTGGCAGGCTCGACCTTGTAGCCGTCGAAGAGGCCCGAGTTCACGAGCGTGCCGGTTTCACATTCGACAAACGCCTCCTGGAGCGGCGTGGATGCGTCCTCGTTCTCGCCGCAGACCACTCGAACGATCGGAAGCTCGAACTTGGTCGCAAACTCGAAATCGCGGGTGTCGTGTCCCGGCACGCCCATAATCGCGCCAGTTCCGTACTCCATCAGCACGTAGTCGGAGACCCAGATCGGAATCTCCCTCTCCGTCGCCGGATTTATCGCGTAGGATCCCGTGAAAACTCCCGTCTTCTCGGTGCTCGTCTTTCGGGTGATGATGTCCTGCTTCTTGGTCTTGTCCCGATAGACTTCGACTTTCTTTTTCTCACCGGTCTGCGTGAGCTGGTTCACCAGCGGGTGCTCCGGCGCGAGCACCATGTAGGTCGCGCCGTAAATGGTGTCGGGACGCGTGGTGAACACGCGGAGCTCGCAGCCGCTTCCGTTCACGTCCTTTGTGGCAAAGGAGATCTCCGCCCCTTCGGACCGGCCGATCCAGTTCCGCTGCGCGGTCTTCGTGGTCTCCGACCAGTCGATGTGCTCGAGGTTCGCCAGCAGCTTCGGCGCATAGTCGCTGATGCGAAAGAACCATTGCTCGAGCAAACGCTGTTCTACCGGTGTCCCGCACCGCTCGCAGTGGCCGCCCACCACCTGTTCGTTGGCGAGGACTGTCTTGTCCTTGGGGCACCAGTTGACCGCTGCCTGCTTTTTGTAAGCGAGGCCCTGCTTGAACAGCTGCAGAAAGAGCCACTGAGTCCACTTGTAGTAATTGGGCTCGGTGGTCGAGAGGGTATAGCGCCAATCGACCATGAGTCCCGCTCTTTCGAGCTGCCGCCGGAAGTTCGCGATGTTCTTCGG
>JAXDME010000183.1:0-9699 GCA_034666285.1 Gemmatimonadaceae bacterium
ACGAGGACTTCTTCCTTCCTTTGCTCTTCTTTTTTGCTGCCATCTTGTCTCCTGGTTTGGTGATCGGATGCGAGTTGCTACAGAGTGAAAAGCGCCGTCCGTCAGGGGAGCAAACTATAGCGCCGTAGGACGAAAGCAATAGGGAAGTCAAAGAGTTTCCCTATGAGAAACATCGAATCCCAGAGGGGAAAAGCAGGATTTTGCGCCCACGAGTGCCCAAGCTCCCTCCTCAGTTCCCTGCCCAATCTTCCAGCAGTTTCACCATTTTCACGTCGTACGGGTCGGGCGAGTCGTCGTCATCGGCGATCTCGTAATTCTGCTGGGGAGTCTCGAGGATGAGTGGAATTCCGCTCGTACGCGGATCATGCATGAGCCACTCGAACGGCTGCTTCCCAATCCGTCCGTCCCCTATGAGAACGTGTCGATCCTTGTTGGATCCAAGCTCACCCTCGCTGTCGTTCAAGTGGAAAAAAGAGGGAGGCTCGCCCGTCGCTTTCTCGAATTCGTCCAGGACGGCAGTCAGTCCCTGCCTGGACGTGGTGATGTCGTAGCCCGAGGAGAACAGGTGGCAGGTATCCAATCCGTAACCGGTTCTCGCTCGTAGAGATTTCGGAACGTGTGAGAGAATCTGTCCGACCTCCTGCGCAGTTTTTCCCATTGTCTTCCCCGCGCCGGCGGTATTCTCCACCAGCAGTCTCGTCTCCGACTCGATCGTCTCGAGAGCCACGACGATCGCTTTCGCGATCCGCTTGGCGGAGTCGGCGCGTTCGCTCGCTCCGGCGGAACCCGGATGAAAGCAGACGGACCCGACGCCGAGCGCGCTCGATCGTTCCAGCTCCTTGGTGAGCCCACCGCTCGCTCTCACCCACTTTTCGTCTTCGGGCGTCGCTACGCTCAAAACGTAGGCTGCGTGGACGACAACGTTCGCCGGCTTGATTTTGGTTTTCGCGAGCGCCGTCTTGAAGCGCGCCACCCGCTCAGGCTTGATGGTGGACTTGTCGCCATAGAAGCGCGGGATCGCAGTGAACAGCTGCAGCGCGGTCATCCCCGCCTTCCCCGCACGAAGGACGGCCATGTGAATGCCGCCGTTGTCGATGGTGTGCGCGCCGATATAACGAGTCATGTGGCCCGCCCTTGCAATTACTCTACCGCGCGCTCACTGCCAGGTGCCGACGCGCGAGCCGACTCGATCACCCGATTTGCCAGCGGTATTCTCGCCTGGGCTCCACCAGACAGTAACCGTGCGATGATCGAGAGTGACCCACGGTGCGACTGCTGGAACGTCGTCGGGAGTTACGTCGCCCCGGGCTTCGAAGATGTGTCCCGTCGAGTGCGAAAGAACTATTCCGATCCTCGGCGTCATCGCATTTGGATCTTCGAAGACGACGACGACACTGTCAACGTTCGCCGCGACGCTCGCCGCTACAGGCGCATTGCCGTAGACCACCGGGACGGGCGAGTGAAACATTCCACCCTTGTCCATCGAGTGAGCGAAGAAAACACCCGCTCCATCTTTCGCTTCTATGAAGTAGACGAGGTGCAGGTAGCCGGGCGCGGAGTCATAAAACATTCCCGGCGCAGGTCGGTCGCATCCACGCCGCCCACGGTCGCGGGCCTCCACGACGACTGGTTGCTCCCAGCTCACGCCTCGATCGCGCGAGTGCTGCATTGAGAGCACCACACTGCTGTCGCTTCGCGCCGTCCACCACGCCCGGAAGAGATCAGAGCCCGAGCCGGCAGTGCGAATCGAGCGGAGACAGGGAGAGACTGCTCCGCTGACCAACGGAAGATTGGCACTCAGAACCGCGCTTCGCGTGTCGGGGTCGCCGAGCTGTGATCGGCGATATGACACGTCGCCCCAATCGACGGGCTCGCGCACGCACGCTGTCGCGAGCAATGCGCCCAGACAGGAAAGGCCAAGTAGACCGAGGCGAGCGGCCGCGCGGATTGAGCCACATCTCATCCGCCCAGATTACTCGTCCGCGCGAGATGAGAACAGACCAGCAAATGCGAGTGGAGGCTTCTGACCGGGGAGCAGACAGCGGAGGGGTGGGTTTTGAGGCAGCAAGCCGTATCTTTCGATGGTTGTTCCGCCCGCCATCTCGAGGAATAAGGAATGTCCGCCTCTGCAGTCCGTCCCACGCGCTCAACTTCCGGGGCACCCAGCTCGTCCGACGCCTCCGATGACGACAAACTCGGCGCCGAGAGTGTTTCGCCGGAGACCGCCGCGCGGACACTCACGGGATTCAACGGAAATCGTCGTGTGCCGCCGCCCGTCAATGAGTCGATCAAGACCTATGCGCCGGGATCACCGGAACGCGCGGAGCTGAAGGCTCGCCTGCATACGATGTCGAATGAGCGAGCGGACATCCCGCTCATCATCGGCGGAAATGAAGTGCACACCGGCGCTCTCACCGAGTCGGTGATGCCTCACAATCACAGGCACGTTCTTGCCAGCTGGCATCGCGCCAACCCTGAGCACGTGGACCAGGCGGTGAAGGCTGCGCAGGCTGCGGCAAAGGATTGGGCGAATTGGTCGTGGGAGGATCGCGCCGCAGTTTTCCTCAAAGCCGCCGAGCTGCTGGCGACGACTTGGAGAGCGACGCTCAATGCGGCAACGATGCTCGGTCAGTCGAAGACCGCGTTCCAGGCGGAGATCGATGCGGCCTGCGAGCTGATCGACTTCTGGAGATTCAATCCACACTACGCTCAGAGCCTGTACGACGAGCAGCCTTTGAGCGATCGGACGATGTGGAATCAGCTCGACTACCGCCCGCTCGAAGGATTCGTCTACGCGGTGACGCCGTTCAACTTCACATCGATCGCCGGGAATCTTCCGACCGCGCCGGCGCTGATGGGAAACACCGTAGTCTGGAAGCCCGCGTCGAGCGCAATGCTCAGCGCGTATTACCTCATGAAGCTACTCGAGGAAGCCGGACTGCCGCCGGGCGTCATCAACTTCGTTCCGGGTGATGCTGGAATGATCTCCGACAAGCTGCTGTCGAATCGTGATCTGGCCGGCGTGCATTTCACGGGCAGCACGGCGGTCTTCAACAGCATGTGGAAGACGATCGGCGCCAGCATGTCGCGCTACAAATCGTACCCGCGCATCGTAGGGGAGACGGGCGGCAAGGATTTCATCGTCGCGCATCCGTCGGCAGATCCGGCGGCGCTCTCGGTCGCGATTGCACGAGGAGGATTCGAGTACCAGGGGCAAAAGTGCTCCGCGGCGAGCAGAGTCTACATCCCGGAATCGATCTGGCCGGAAGTGCGCGACCGCACCGTAGCCATCATGCGGGACATCAAAATGGGAGACGTCACCGACTTCCGAAATTTCATGGGGGCGGTGATAGACAAGAAAGCGTTCATCAAAATCGGCGAGTACCTCGATCACGGTCACAAGAACGCTACGGTCATCTCCGGAGGAGTGGCGCGCGGAGAGGACGGTTATTTCATCGAGCCCACGTTGATCGAAACAAAGGATCCGGGATATCGACTGCTCTGCGAGGAAATCTTTGGCCCGGTGGTGACTGTGCATGTCTATCCGGACTCGAACTGGGCGGAGACCCTGAAGATTGTCGACGAGACTTCTCCCTACGCGCTGACGGGCGCGGTGTTCAGCAGGGATCGGCAGGCGATCAGGCAGGCTGCGCTGGCGCTACGCAATGCGGCCGGAAATTTCTACATCAACGACAAGCCTACCGGCGCGGTCGTTGGACAACAGCCGTTCGGTGGCGCCCGCGGTTCCGGGACAAACGACAAGGCCGGATCGAAGCTCAATCTCGTGCGGTGGATCAGTCCCCGGAACATCAAGGAAACCTTCTCTCCACCGACCGATTATCGATACCCGTTCATGGCAGAAGAGTAGACCCGGAGCTGTTTAGCCGGCTAAACGCTGATACCGTTAGTTGGCTCATAGCTCCCGGCTTCAGTTTTGTGGATGCCTGGAGCCGTCGCAATCCCGACGCCTCGGCAGTATGGAACGGGGGTTGCTCTTCTAGGCGTCCCGATTTCGACGATGAGATGAGTACCGCCACAGAACCACAGATCGACGCGGACCAGCTGCAGGTTTCGCGAATTCGCGCGCTGCCCGGTCCCAACTATTGGCGTCTGTCCCCGGTCATCGCCTGCGACGTGCAACTGGGGACGCTCGAGCAAATCAGCTCCGCGGACATCCCCGGATTTTACGAGCGGCTGACCCAGGCCGTGCCGTCGCTGGCCGAGCACTACTGCACCCGGCAGGAGCCGGGCGGATTTCTCGAGCGGCTGAAGGAAGGGACGCACCTCCCGCACATCCTCGAGCACGTTGCTCTGGAGTTGCAGTCGCTCGCCGGCTGCGACGTCAGCTTCGGCCGTGTCGTGCCTTCAGGCGATCCAGACACATGGTGGGTGATCGTCGCTTACGAGGAAGAAGAGGTCGGCCTCCAGAGTATGCGCGACGCCGTGAAGATCATTCGCGCCGGGATTGCAGATACACAGATCGATGTACCCGGCATCGTCGAGCAGCTCCTCTCGCTGTACGAGGCAGTGAGGCTGGGCCCCTCGACAGCTGCCCTGGTCGAGGAAGCCAAGCGACGCGGCATACCCGTGCGCCGTCTCAACAACTACTCGCTAGTCCAGCTCGGACTCGGCAAGAACCTCCGACGCATTCAATCGACGCTCTCCGACTACACCAGCGCAATCGCAGTAGAAATCGCACAGGACAAGGACGACACAAAGAGAGTACTCGGCAACATCGGACTCCCGGTGCCAACCGGCGACGTCGCGCGCACTATCGAGCGAGCGATGGACATTGTGCAGGAGATCGGGTATCCGGTGATTCTGAAGCCGCTCGACGCCAGTCATGGACGCGGGATATCCGGACGAATCGACAACGCAGAAGCCCTCCGCGAGGCGTGGAACGATGCGCGCGAATTCGGAAACCGTATCGTCATCGAGCCTTTCGCGGATGGAAGGGATCACCGGGTACTGGTTGTCAACGGCAAGGTGGTCGCGTGCGCCGAGCGTATTCCGGCGAGGGTGATCGGGGACGGAGTGAGCACGATTGCGCAGCTGATCGAGAAGGAGAACAGGGATCCGCGGCGCGGCGTAGGACACACGAAGACTCTGACCAAACTTCCGGCAGATGGTCGAACGGTGTGGTTCCTGAAGAAGCAGGGGCTCGCGCTGGAATCAGCTCCAGCGAAGAATCAGACGGTTTTCCTGCGCGGCACCGCGAATCTCTCGACTGGAGGCACGGCCGTCGACCGCACCGACGAGATGCATCCGGACAACGTTACCGCCTGTGAGATGGCGGCCGGCATTATTGGCTTGGACATCGCGGGGATCGATGTGCTCACGCCCGACATCTCGGTGCCGTTTCGCGAGAATGGCGCGGTGATCATCGAGGTCAACGCCGGTCCGGGAATCAGGATGCACACGCATCCGACGGAAGGTGCGCCGCGAAATGTCGCGGCGCCGATAATCGACATGCTGTATCCGCCGGGTACCAAGTCGACTATTCCTGTCATCGCCGTTACCGGCACCAATGGAAAGACGACCACGGTCCGCCTCATCGCGCATCTGTTCCGCCTTGGCGAGAGCGTTGTCGGCTTCACGACGACGGACGGGACTTATCTCCAGAACAGGATGGTGCTCGAGGGCGACATGACTGGTCCGTTCTCGGCCAACATCATCCTGTCAAATCCGACTGTGGATATCGCCGTCCTCGAGACCGCGCGCGGCGGCCTCCTTCGGGCTGGACTCGGCTTCGACGAAGTCGACGTCGGCGTAGTGCTGAACGTCAGCGCGGATCATTTAGGGCTTCGCGGCATCAACACGGTGGAGCAGCTGGCCGAGGTGAAGAGCGTGGTCGCGGCTGTCGTCAAACGCGAGGGTCACGCGGTTCTCAACGCCGACGATCCGCTCGTCTATGCGATGCGCGATCGCACTCCCGGTGACATCGTACTCTTCTCGACAAAACCGGAAGGCGAGAGCGAGGAGTTCGAGACCCACCTGACGAGAAACGGTATTGGAGCGCGAATCGAGAACGACACCTTCGTCATCCGGCGTGGCCGCCTTCGTATTCCGATAGCGCCAGTGCGGGATGTGCCACTGATGCTGGGCGGGGCCGCGAGATTTCAGCAGGAGAACATCCTTGCAGCGATTGCTACCGCTTACGTGCAGGGGATGCGGTACGACGACATACGAGCCGGGCTCCTTTCTTTCTTCCCCTCTCCCTCGCTGACACCGGGACGTCTCAACCTCATGCGCGTACCGAATGGCCGGGTGCTGGTCGATTACGCGCACAACGCGGCGGCGATACGGGGTCTGATGGAGTACGTGCAGTGCATCGACGCCAACCACAGGATCGGCGTCGTCACCGCGCCGGGCGACAGACGCGACGAAGATCTGCGCGAAGTCGGACGCCTGGCAGCAGCGCTTGACTACGTCGTCGTGAAGGAAGACGCTTACCGCCGTGGGCGCGAGCCCGGCGACATCGCGGATCTCATCGTAGACGGCCTTCGCGATGGCGGGCTGAGCGATAATCAGTACGCGACGATCTTTGACGAACAGGAAGCAATCGCCCATGCGATGGAAAAGATGAAGGAGAACGATCTGGTCGTCATTCTCGCCGACGACGTGAGCGGAATACTGGACATGGTGCGGCGGTACTCCGCGGACGGTCCGAGATAATGGCGGACCGATTCCCTGATCCGAAATCGGAAGTGCGAATGACGACGCTCCACAGCACGCATGGAGCGAACTACTGGTCGCGCCTCCCGATTACGCGAATGGATCTGACCATAGGCGCGTACGAGAACATCTCGTCCGCGGATGTACCCGGCGTGACACAAGCACTGGTCTCGGCGATGCCCGGACTGAGGGATCATAGGTGCAGCATTGGTGAGCCGGGCGGGTTCATCATCCGCCTCAAGCGTGGAACGTACTTCGCGCACATCGTCGAGCACGTCGCGCTCGAGCTTCAGGGAATGATCGGGCACGAAGTCGGTTATGGCAGAACACGGGGTGGAGACACTCCCGGCGAATACACGCTCATATTCGAGCATCTTCACCAAGCGGTTGGGCTGCGATCGGCAGCGCTAGCGCTCGAGATCGTGCAGACCGCGTTCGCGGGCACTCTGACATCGGTCGAGCACGCGGTTGCGGAGCTCTCCGCGCTCGCGGACACTCCTCAAGCGCCATCGGTGGTTCAGCGCGTAATGTGCGGAATCACCGGCGGACGGTACCGTAGTGAAGCGCGCGACGAGCTCGTGCGGCAAGGGCTCAACGGGGAGAATTTGATCGTGGACGTCTCGCCGGCGTATCTGCTGGAGGCCGGTCTCCCTTACTCGCGCTCCGACATCGCGGTCATAATGGATGCCGACCTGAACGATGTCCCCGAGCGATACCGCGAGAGTCAACGCGCACAGCGTCTGGTCTCGGTTGTGGCCGATGCAGTTCCGGAAGATGGAATTGTGCTGGTCCCGGCCAAGGAATGGGAAATCCAGGATCGCGTTCGTGATGCCGGATGCAGAGTGGCGATATTCGCGACGGACGATGACGTGACGAGCAAGGACAAGAAGGTCGCTCGCGCTTCGGCAACTGTAAAAGGGCGGCAGATCATGATCGAGCAGTTCGACGTCAGTGTCGAAGCAGCGTGGTTGCACGACAAGGCGCCGGTCGAAGCCCAGGTCGTGGCGGCTCTGGCGGCATTTACACTGAGTGACTTGCACGATCCAGAATTTGAGCCGCGCGCCGGGATTCGAGCGGACACAGCGATCCGGTCGCGCACGAAGGAACGCGCTGGAGTCGCTGATTAGCGGCATGCCGGCAAGCGGCGCAAACGGCAATACCCGGCGGCGTCTGCGTGATGCTAATGGAACGCTGATTTTGATCGGCGGAGGAACGGCCCCCGACGGCGACGCAATCGGCTCGTTCATCGAGCTCACCGACGCCAGAGAAGGCACTCCAATCGTTGGTCTGACCACCGCGTCGAGTCAGGTTGCTCTGGCGCGTGACGCGTGGCTCGCGGATCTCAAAACCGCCGGCGCCAGCAATGTGACGATTCCACTCGTCGAATCCCGCGACGACGCGTGCGACCCGGTAATCCTCCAGCAGGTTCGCAGCGCTCGCGGGATCTTCCTCGGCGGCGGCGATCAGGTGAAGCTGGTTTCCGCTCTGAGCGGCACACCGCTCGAGGAAGCGATCAGAGACGCATACATGTACGGCGCAATCATCTGCGGGACGAGCGCCGGCGCCGCAGCGCTCACGAAGACCACGCTCGCCGGAAATGAAGTCGACGACGAAGGCAAGCTCGTCGAACAGTACGTCGGGCCCGGACTCGGTCTGCTGGGATACCACACGCTGATCGACACCCATTTCACACAACGGCGGCGTCTGTACAGGCTATTCGTCGCGATCGCTGAATTTCCGGCTCTCATGGGACTCGGGATCGACGAAGACACGGCGCTGATCGTGAAGGGCGAGATCGGTACGGTGGTGGGTAAGGGCGGCGTGACTTTCGTAGATGGAAGCAGCGTGCGATTCAACAACGCCGCCGACGTGACGAAAGCGCCGGAGCTGACGATCAGCGCCCTCAGAGTGGGAATTGTCGGGACGGGCCAGCAGTTCAACCTGAAAAAACGCGAAGTCGTTCCGCTACTGGCTCCGCCACCATCTGAAAGACATGTGAAAAACCGTCTTACTTCGGCGCGCCAGGCTTAGAACCGCGCCTCGAGGTACAGATTGGTGCGCACGGCTTTCTCCGGATAGATGCCTTTGGCGACGTCGATCCGAATCAGACCATCCATGAACGACGCGCCCACTCCAGCGCCGCTCAACGGCCGTCCCGGATGTGCGAAGTTCGTGCGACTTCCCGCCCAGCCGAGGTCGCCGAAGACGATTTTCCGGAAGCCAGGCCATCCCATCCCCAGCTCGGCGCTGCTCATCCAGAATGAATCGCCGATCGCCGCGCCGGCCCTTTGACCACGCACGGTCTGAACGCCGCCGAGGAAGAACTGCTTCTGTATCGGTAGATGTCCGCCCGATGTGCCGGCGCCCAACGTCAATGCTCCGTCGACCGCGTGACCCAATCCGTGAGACAGAGTCGTCTGCACCGAGCCACGCGTGTAGTCGAAGGTTCCTGCTCCACCCTCGACGTTGACATCGGTCAGCGCGCGGAATCCGTGAGGATCGAGCCCAAACGAGGAGTGGTGGCCGACCGCAAGCCCGACGATCTTTCCGTTCACTGCGTCGATGTTCGTGAGACCACCCTTCACGCCGCTCGGATGAGCGATCGAGAATTCCGTTTGCACCGTCGCGTCGAACTGCTGCTCACCGAAAAGTCTCCAAGTGTTGATGATCCCGTAATCCTTGTGCCCCGTCAGCTCCGCACCCCAGGTCCGGTAGTAAAACCCTTCATCGCGCCCGAAGAAGAGCGCTGACACAGAGCTGCTGAAGCCGAGCGGGTCGCCCCAATCGTTGGACGCGACCAGCCGACGATAGAGGCCGACGCCAATGGTGCGGCGCCCATCGGTGCGATCGAGCGACAGCTCACCGTTTGGCGAGAGATCAGCTGCACCCAGCCGGAACAGCGCATGCGCGGAGTACCCGCCCCCCAATACCTGATCCGCCGCGATCGCCGTCGAAAAACCCTCGATACGGTTGAAGCGCGTGTAGGGGAGACCGTAAGAGATATCCATACGCTGTGGAGCAAAC
>JAXDME010000184.1:0-9088 GCA_034666285.1 Gemmatimonadaceae bacterium
GCCTTGCCCTCGACCGCCGGCTGACCGGGCTCGATGACAACTGCGTCCTCCGTCCAATACGAGACGATGCTGTCGACGTTTGTTCCAGCCGTCGCAAGATCAGCCCATTCTGCATCCCGACGCTGGAGCTTGGCGGATTCTGCGACTGGATCGAACGTCGGCTTCACCGCGCACGCGCCCAGCGCGACAACAGCTGCGACGATAAAAAAGCCCCGCGCGCCTGAAGGTGAGTTGATCATTAGTCGCTAGTCATGATAAAGAGTGGCGCGCCGTCGAACTCGTAGATCGGGCGCAGGCGGTCAACGTTGTAGTACTTCTTCACGTCCACGATCTTCTTCTCCGATGTAACGCTCGTTATCGGCACGCTGTCGTAAAATCCCTTGTGCACGCTAACGAGACGTCCGAACTCCTTCTTCATCACGAGATCCAGCGCGAGATTACCGAACGCCATCGGGACGATCGAGTCGAGCGCGTCCGGATCGCCCGAACGAACGAGATAGCCCAATCTCTGGCTGACGACGTCGATTCGACGCCCCTTGTTGTACTTCGGCGAGTACTCCTTGAGCGCCGCCGCCACCTTGTCGCCGATGCCGCCCAGCTTCCGGTGTCCGAACATGTCAGTCTCTTCGCTCTCGAAACTCATTCCTTCCTGCGTCTTGAGCGTCGCTCCCTCCGACACCAGCACCACCGAGTACTTGCTGGGATTCCGGTTATGGTCGTACGTCATCAGCTCGGTGAGATGCTCGACATCCGCGGCGTACTCGGGGATGAGACAACGGTCGGCCGCGCCGGCCATCGTCGGCAATAGCGCAGTGAAGCCTGCGTATCTGCCGAACACTTCAATTACGAGAAACCGCTCGTGCGAGCCTGCCGACGTCCGCAGACGGTGCGTGAGCTCGATCGTGCGCGTTACGCACGTGCTGAAACCGATGCAGTAGTCGGTCCCATACACGTCGTTGTCCATCGTCTTCGGACAGGCGACGACGTTCACTCCCTCGTCGTGCAAGCGCTTTCCGTAGCTAAGCGTGTCGTCACCGCCGATCGGAATCAGCACGTCGACTCCGATGTGCTCGAGATTCCTGAGGACATCTTTCGTCACGTCGTTGATCGGCTGGTCGTAGCCGGTGAGATGCGCGGGTACCCGCGCGCGCGGAAGGTGACTCGGGCGCGTACGAGATGTGTGAAGAAAAGTGCCGCCCGTCCGGCCGGCGCGATTCACTTCGGCCTCAGTCAGATCCTGCACGCATTCGGTATTGTCGACGCCGGCTTCGCGCTTGTAGTCGACCAGTCCGGCCCATCCGCGCCGAATTCCGACGACGCGGTAGCCCTCGCGCAGCGCGCGAATCGTAATCGCTCTGATCGCTGGATTGAGACCGGGCACGTCGCCGCCGCCGGTGAGAATCGCGATTGTTGGTTTGTTCGCCATGGTCGAAAAATATCGCGGAAATGGCCGCCGCGCGGCGATTCATTTGATTCCCGGACTTTCGCGCTGCTGGAATGGTGCTACTTTGGCGTCGGCGACAAACTCATTTTCTCCAAAGACTCGGGGGCAATTCATGCAGGATTTCATGACGTCCACCACTCCGCGCCGGGGCTTCCTCGGCCGCATCGCCACCGTCGCAGCAGCTGCAGGCCTGGGTGCCGTGCTGCCTTCGCGACTCGTGGCCGAGGGCGCACCTGGAGGCAAGTCACTCGACGCGGCTCTCGACGCCTGGTTTGGAAGGATCACTGGAAAGCACCGCATGATCTTCGACGCCCCTGAGCCGAATAGCGGCATGGCAGCTGTCTGGCCCCGGATCTACCTCAACACCATGACTGCCACCTGGCCCGGCACCGCCACGGCCGTCGTCATCCTGCGGCACGCAGGACTCGCGCTGGCGTTGAGCGACCCCATCTGGGCCAAGTACGGCATCGGCGAGATGTTCGAGATCAAGGACGGTGACGTGCCCGCAAAGCGGAATCCATACGCCACGATTACCGGGCTTCCGATTCCGGGACTGGGAATCGTCGAACTGCTCAAGTCGGGTGTCCTCGTCGGCGCATGCGATGTTGCGCTGACGGTTTTCAGCAGCGGCGCGGCCAAGAAGATGGGTCTCGATGCCAACGCGGTGAAGAAAGAGTGGGTCGCTGGCCTGCTGCCCGGCGTGCAAGTGGTACCGTCCGGCGTACTGGGAGTCGCCCGATCCCAGGAGCTCGGCTGCGCCTACTGTTTCGCGGGATGACGGAGGACAGGAGCTTCAGGACCATCACCCGATCGTAATGTCTCCTATCCTCGCGGAGTTATTCGGCACTGCGATTCTGATCGTCCTGGGTGATGGCGTCGTCGCCAACGTCGTGCTCAACCGGACCAAAGGCAACAACTCAGGATGGATCGTCATCACCGCCGGCTGGGCACTTGGCGTTACGATCGCGGTGTACTGCGTGAACAGCATCAGCGGGGCGCACCTGAATCCCGCGGTGACGATCGCGCTCGCATCCATTGGAGCTTTCGACTGGGCGAAGGTCCCGATGTACATCGCCGCCCAGATCGCCGGCGGATTCCTCGGCGGAGTCATCGTCTGGCTGGCGTACCTGCCGCATTGGAAGGCGACGCCGGATCCGGAGAGCAAGCTCGCGGTGTTCTCGACGACTCCCGCGATTCGATCACCGGGGGCAAATCTCATCTCGGAGATCATCGGGGGATTCGCTCTCGTTCTCGCGCTGCTCGCGGTGCTATCGCCCGGCAACTTCGTGCCGGGTTCTGACCTGGCGAAAGGCTTCGGACCAGTACTCGTCGGCGTGATCGTGATGGCGATCGGACTCTCGCTCGGCGGACCGACCGGTTACGCGATCAATCCCGCGCGTGACCTCGGACCGCGGATCGCGCACGCGGTACTCCCGATCGCTGGGAAGGGCAGCTCGGATTGGGGGTACGCGTGGATTCCTATCGTCGGGCCTGTTGTTGGAGGAGTACTCGGAGCATTGGCTTACCAGCTGCTTTGGAAATGAGTTCACGTAGTACTGTATGCCGCTGACAACTCGCAGCAGCTCAGTTGCCGTTGGACATGAGACGAACCAAGGCGCCAGGATTCGTATAGAAGCGGTCGATGTCGTCCGTGGCGCGATCATGATCATCATGGCGCTCGATCACACCCGCGATTTCTTCGGCATACCCGGGCAGAATCCCACCGATCTCAGCACCGCGTCGCCGGCGCTGTTCCTGACGCGCTGGATCACGTTCTTCTGCGCGCCGGTGTTTTTCCTTCTCACTGGCACCGGGGCGTACCTCTCGCTGCGGCGGAAATCTCAGAAGGAGCTGTCGCGATTTCTTTTTACGCGCGGTGCGTGGCTGATTTTTCTCGAAGTCGTAGTGATGCGCTGCTTCGCCTACCAGTTCAATTTCGACTACAAGGTGACGATGCTGCTCGTCCTCTGGGCGCTTGGCTGGGCGATGATCACGCTCTCGGTGCTTGTTCGCTTGCCGACCATAGTTGCGACCGCGTTCGGAGTAATCCTGATCGTCGGTCACAATCTCCTCGACTCGGTCAAGTGGGCGAGCCCGATCTGGTCCATCCTGCACTCGCCGGGTTTCGTCGTGAACACGCCAACCCATGTGGTGTTCGCGGCGTATCCGCTGATTCCGTGGATCGGCGTCACTGCCGCGGGATACAGCCTCGGACAGATTTATGGATGGGATGCGGAGCGACGTCGCGCATTACTGCTGCGACTGGGGCTCGCAATGATCGTCGCATTTCTCGTGATTCGCGCGATCAACATTTACGGCGATCCTTCGCACTGGGCGCACCAGAAGACGGCGGTGCTGACCGTGTGCTCGTTCCTGAACGCGACAAAGTACCCGCCCTCGCTGCTGTTCCTGCTGATGACGCTCGGTCCGGCGATGATTTTTCTGCGGGCGGTGGACCGTGGAACGCCGCGAGTGCTCGGACCCGCGCTCGTGATCGGGAAGGTGCCCATGTTCTACTACATCTTGCACTTTTTTCTGATACACCTGCTCGCCGTCGTCACGTGCCTCGTGCGGTACGGCGCTGCACACTGGATGTTCGAGTCGCCCGACCTGGGACATTACCCGTTCAGCCCGCCGCCAGGGTGGGGGTACCCGCTCCCGATTGTTTATCTGATTTGGGCGTTGGTCGTGGTCGTCATGTACCCGCTGTGCCGGTGGTACGCTGGGGTCAAGCGGAGGAGGACGGATGCGTGGCTCAGCTACATCTAGCATCAGGTTTCAACTGAACTGAACACGGTGGGAGGCGTCAGTGGCGTAGGTGCCTGGGACCGGGTTACCACACCCAGACTTTACTGGCTGGCGATCTGAGCGCATTCTGGTGCCAGGGTCCTGATGATTGCGAGCCCTCCAATGTGGAATTCGGACCACCTGCTTGTGGGTCGTACGCCAGTAGTGAAGTCCGTGATGTAGGCATCCGGTACCAGGCACCTGTGCATCTCTGACACCTCCTACCGTGTTCAGTTCAGTTGTCACAAAAACAAAGTCCGTCCGCAACCGGAGTCTCGATGCGCTCACCGATTTGTCCCCTCGTTCTCGCTGTCGTGATCAGCCTCGCCATGTCCACTGAAGTCCGCGCCCAGGCACCAGTCGGAGTCTTCGACGCGCAAACGGACATCGGTCGCGTGAGGACTCCGGGCTCGGCGTCGTACGACCCGCAGCTCCAGTCGTACGCGATCGCCAGCTCGGGCCAGAACATGTGGGGCGACCACGATGACTTCCATTTCGTGTGGAAGCGGATGACGGGCAACTTCATTCTCTCCACTCGCGCGCAATTCCTCGGCGCGGGAGTGGAACCTCATCGGAAGATCGGGTGGACCATTCGCCCTTCGCTCGATTCCAACAGTGCGCACGTCACGGCGGCGCTGCATGGCGACGGACTCGCGTCGCTCCAGTTTCGACACGCCGCCGGCGGGATCACTGAAGAAGGCAAATCGCGCGACAGCCTGCCGAGCAGCCAGTACACCGTTCTGCAGCTCGAGCGGCGGGATGGTGTTTACCTGATGTCCGTCGCGCGATTCGGCGACACGCTCGTCACGCGTGAGGTCGCTGACGTCACGCTGCCTGACACGGTGTACGTCGGGCTGTTCGTCTGCGCGCACAACGACACGGTTGTCGAGCGCGCTGCGTTCAGCAACGTGCGCATCACGACGCCCGCCAAACGTGATCTGGTCCCTTATCGACAATATCTTGGCAGCAATCTGGAGATTCTCGATGTCGCGACCGGCAACGCGACTATCGTGCATACGTACAACGGATCCTTTCAGGCGCCCAACTGGACTCCCGACGGCAAGGCGCTGATCTACGCGCAGGAAGGTCTTCTCTACCGTTTCGATCTCGCGTCGCGGGTAGCCGAGGCGATCAACACGGGATTCGCGACGCACAACAATAATGATCACGTCCTTTCGTTCGACGGCCGCATGCTGGGCATCAGCCACCACGCGGCGGAGGACAGCGGAGTCTCGATAGTGTACACGGTGCCGGTAACGGGTGGCACACCGAAGCGCGCGACCGCAAAAGGCCCGTCGTATTTCCACGGTTGGTCGCCCGACGGTAAATGGCTGGCGTACACCGGTCTGCGAAACGGAGACTACGACGTGTACAAGATTCCGGTTGATGGTGGCGACGAGATTCGCCTCACGTCGACGCCTGGACTCGACGACGGGCCCGAGTACACCCCCGACGGCAAATACATCTACTTCAACTCGGTGCGCAGTGGGCGAATGCAGATCTGGCGAATGCGCCCTGACGGGAGCGAGCAGCAGCAGATCACGAACGACGGCTTCAACAACTGGTTCCCGCACATCTCGCCCGACGGAAAGTGGATCGCGTACATCGCGTTTCCACCGCCGCCCGAAGTTGCCGCGAATGATCATCCGTTCTACAAGCGCGTGACGCTGCGACTCATGCCAATCGGCGGCGGACCGGCGCGGGTGATCGCCTATCTCTACGGCGGACAGGGAACCATGAACGTTCCGTCGTGGTCACCGGATGGAAGTCGGCTGGCGTTCGTCAGCAACTCGACGATGCCATAACTGGCAAGAATTGCGAACGGCCTTTCCAGACGAGGTCGCGCTTCGACTGGCTTGTTCAATACTGAAGCAGGGAGCTGTTAGGTGTTATCGCCAGTCGGGCTGCCAATAATCGCGGCAGCACCAACCCTCCGGCGCACTGAAGCGCAGAGTGATATTCGCTCCATCGCTCACACGCAGCACGCGCAGACCGGAGAAGTTGTCGCTGGCGCGTCCGATGATGTACGTGCCGTCAGGGGACCACGAGATTCCCGGACTGAACTCAAAGCTCCCGAGTGCGCGGCGTCCGCTGCCGTTCGCGTTGATGATCGTCACCGCGCCGCCGAATGCTGCCGATCCGCCCGTCGGAACGAGGTACGCCAGGCGGTCGTCCTGCGCCGACCAGCGAGGTGTGGCCGCGTAGCCGGCGTCGAGCAAAGTCGTCGCGCCAGTCGAGACGTCGAGGACACGCAGATCGGCACCGACGAAGGCGACCCTGGCTCCGTTGTGAGAGATGTCGGCGCCACCATAAACCGACCCCATGTCCGGCATCGCGACGACGAACGTGATCGTGTTGTCTATCGCAACGCGCCAAAGCGAGTAACCCGGATGCGACGGGTCCGCGCTGCGCTGTCCGACCACGAGCACAGTCCCGTCAGCAAGCTGGCGAGTGGCGATGACCGCGTCGAAGCCATTCGGTGAACCCGTGTCTCGTCGGGGCGATCCGCTCGTGTCGATCACGATGACGTTGCCCGGCGACTCGCCAAATGCCGCGTCGCCGGCGTGCAGTGTGAGACTATGTCGCGTTGGATCGAAACGGGGGAACGTCCCCATACTGCTCGACACGTTCGACACGATCGTGCGCTCGTCGCTGCCGTTGAGATTCACGATACGCACGACCCGCTCGAGACTCGACCAGACCAGTATGCGACCAGCGGGCACCACGCTCACGCGCGTGGAGTCGGCGAACGAGTTGTACCGCGCGAACACCCATTGCGTGCCCATGTCACGCCCCGTGACCACACCCGTTGCGGCGTTGAGTGTGATCGCGGTGCCTGATCCAGCCGCGAGCGTTGTTGGCTCCGGTCGAATGTTGTTGTACCGGTCGACCACGTGCCCGAGCAGCGTCGCCGTTGCTCCGATATCCAGCGCGATGTCATGTAGCACCGCCACGCCAGTGGCTCGCCCGGGCGTCACCGTAAATGTCGCCGAATCCTCGAGACCGAGCTCCGGCACAACCAGTCGCACCACGGCACGGCCCGCGATCGGCCCCAGCCGCACCACCGCCCCGACGCGTCCCTGCGCATTGGTAGTATCGGCGTAGAAGGAGCCGCCGTTGAATGAGCCACCGCAAACAGGTTCCGCGAGCCCGCACACATACGCCGAGAGAGTGTAGTTGTAACTCGTAACGGGAACCTGCGGCTCGAATCGAACGAGGACCCCGCTCGCGAGCACTCCTCCGGCCCCACGCACCTCGACGATGAGCGCCTGCAGGAGCTGAGTGTCTACGGTGTCGGTAGCGCCAGCGCCAACGACAGCCCGCACACTCGCTTCGTGAGATACCGGCTCGGTAGGCCGATCGCTTCCACAAGCGGCGATTGCCAAGGCGAGACAAGCGTACATGGCAACGCGCAAGATGGTGCTCCTTTGGTGGTCTGCAGGCGGGAGCACAACAGTAGTAACCGAGACTCGGCCTGTCCAGCGGGAAGGGGGAAGCGGGCGGCACTGCAGCGATTGCTCGCCAGCGGTTTTGGTGTCGCGTTTGATCGCGGTCGCCTGCAGTTGTTCAAGTCGAAATGGATTGTCCGATGAGAGTTCAGAGCTATCGAGATCTCCGAATGTGGAACACCGCAGTAGACCTCACACTCGAAGTTTACCGAATCACGGAGTCATTTCCCTCGTCTGAACGTTTCGGGCTGACCAGCCAACTGCGACGCGCCGCCGTCTCTGTCGCCTCAAACATTGCGGAAGGACACGCACGCAGTACTCGTGGTGAATACCGCAATTTCGTCTCGATTGCGCGAGGTTCCGTCATCGAGATCGAAGTCCAATTGTATCTCGCCGAGCAGATCGGCTACGTGAAGTCGCCGATGCTGCTCAAGGCACGCGAGCATTGCGATGCGATTTGCCGAATGATTACAAATCTCAAACGCGCACTATGAGTTGCGGGACGCAGGAAACGATGAGCGCGAGACGTCCTTCGTCTCGGCCCCCGCTTCCCCCTTCCCGCTTCCCGCTTCCCGCAACGCCGGCGCGACCCTGCTCCCAAGAAGCTCGATAGCCTTCATCAGCTTATCGTGCGGCAACGACGCCGCGTTCATCTGAAAAGTGAAACGCGACACCCCGCCGAGCGCCTCGCTGTGCCGCAGGATCTTCTCCGTCACTTCGTCCGGGCTGCCGACCAGCAGCGCGCCTTCCGGACCGCGCTGCGCGTCGAAAGCCGCGCGAGTGACCGGACCCCAGCCGCGTTCCTTCCCGATATCCGTAAAGGCGCGAGCGTAGCCCGGAAAGAAATCGTCGGCCGCCTCCTTCGTCGTCTCGGCCACGTAACCAAGAGAGTGCACGCCGACTTTGAGTCTCTCGCGCGGGTGGCCCGCACGACGACCTGCTTCCCAGTACAAATCGACGAGCGAGCGAAAGCGGTGCGTGTGGCCACCGATGATTGCGACCATCAAAGGAAGTCCGAGCGTGCCCGCGCGAGCGAATGATCCCGGTGTTCCACCGACGCCGAGCCAGATCGGCAAGGGATTCTGCAGCGGTCTCGGGTAGACGCCCTGTCCTGTCAGCGCCGGCCGATGTTTCCCCGACCAGTGCACGTGCTCGTTGTCGCGGATCTTGAGCAGCAGATCGAGCTTCTCAGTGAAGAGCGAGTCGTAGTCTTCGAGGCGGAACCCGAACAGCGGAAACGAATCCACGAACGATCCTCGGCCCACCACCATCTCCGCGCGCCCCTGCGAGATGAGATCGAGTGTCGCGAAATTCTGGAACACGCGAACGGGGTCGGCGGAGCTGAGAACCGTGACGGCGCTGGTCAGACGAATGCGACTGGTGCGTGCCGCTGCCGCCGCGAGAATGA
>JAXDME010000185.1:0-5504 GCA_034666285.1 Gemmatimonadaceae bacterium
ATAGTCACCAGATACATCTCCGTCTCCAGACGCGTGCCGATCATTCCGATCGGATCGCGGATGCCTTGGTTCTTGTCGACGGAATATTCCTGCGGAATTGCGTGAAGAAGCTCGCGATCCTGCGGAATCGGCTGCGCGCGCGCGACTTCGTTCGCTCGGTCGACATCGGCCTTGGAAATCTCTTCGCCGTTTACGGCAACGATTCCCTTGCTGATCATAGCCCTCACGTGCTCGCCAGCGATGCCCGCGTAGAGCGTGTCGACCTTGGTCCCAGCCATTCTTTCGGCATCCTCGATCGCCTTCTTGATCGAACGCGTGGTCTCCTCGATGTCGGAGACTACGCCGCGACGCAAACCGGTAGTCCGCGCCTGGCCGACTCCGAGAATCTTGAGTCCGGGCGCGTTCTTCCTCTCACCGACAGCCTCGGCGATCACGACGGTTGTCTTGGCGGAGCCGATGTCCAGACCAGTGATGATGCGTTCCGGATTCATTGCAGCCTTGCGATTACTTGATCGCGATAACGTAAATCGAGCTCGCCAACATGTGCCTGCCGGCGAGCAAGGTCATTCTCAACGGGAAAGATATCGGCCAACCGCTCCACTGACACCCCTAACGGAATGCGCACTCTCACCGTTCCAGCGTTCGCAGTGGCCGTGTCACCCGCCGCGCGAGAGCGCGTCGCTCCGCCGCGGGAGAGAGTAAGCACGATCTCGTCTCTCCCGGTGCGTCTCACCTCTTCGATGCGCGAGAACACACGCGGCACCGCATAACGGATGGCGCCAACGAGGTTAAGAAGAACGGGATCGCTTGTCGCAACAATTGGCAGATCGAGAACTGTGCGCGCCGGATCGATCGGCAGCACGTGGCCCAGCGAATCGTAAGGAACGAGTCCCCCGCTGCCTTCAATGAGCGCGACGGGCTGATTCTCCTGGATTGTCACCACGAGCGTCCCAGGGAGCCGTCTGGTGATCGTGACCGCAGTGACCTGTGGATGGTGCCGCACTCTTTCGCGCAGCGGTTCCACGTCGTCCCAGAGCGACATGAGTGTGTCGACCTTGAGGCGTGCGAGGACTTCAGCTGGCTGCAGATAGCGGACACCGCGTACCTCGACGGCGCGCACTCTGAAGAACGCCATCTGTCGGGCAGCCGAGCGCACCCCCCAGGCGGCAGCCATGATAACGCCGATGAGAAAAATGCCGCCCAGCATTTTCCAGCCGGGTTTATGAAGTCTTCCCGGCAGTGTCATCTGTCGCGTGTCTGCAGCTGCTGCCTGAGCTCGGGGCCCGTGCGCGTGATGTCCCCCGCGCCGATCGTGATGACCACGTCGCCGTCACGCGAGAATGAGCAGAGTGCGGAAGCCAGTTGCTTGCGTGGGCCGTGCCATGCCAATTCGCGCCCCGCACGCTCGACTGCAGCGGCCACGAGCTCCGACGTGACGCCGGCAATGGGTTTCTCGCGGGCCGGATAGATCTCGGTGAGAAAGACGACATCCGCTTTGGCAAGCGCCTGCCCGAATGCTTCAGCGAAGTCGCGTGTGCGCGAGAAAAGATGCGGTTGAAAGGCAACAATGATCCTTCGATCAGGGTACGACACGCGCGCCGCCTGTATCGTGGCAAGGATCTCGGTTGGATGGTGCGCGTAATCGTCTACGATCGTGACACCCGATACGTCGCAAAGGTACTGAAAGCGCCGCTCGACTCCGCCGAATTGGAGCAAGCCGTCGCGCATGGCATCGAGACTGACGCCGAGAGCGAGGCCGGCGCCGATCGCAGCGAGCGCGTTCTGCACGTTGTGATGGCCGGGCACCCTCAGCGCGACCTCACCGAGTGGGTCGCCGTCATACGACGCGGAGAACGTCGTCGCGTGACCAGTCGAGCGAATGTCGCCCGCGACGAGACGTGCGTCGGGAGACGTAATCCCATAACGAATGACCTCAGCGCTCGCCGGCAAATTCACACTGCTGGCGCCGGCATCGTCGCTGCACAGAACGACAACTGCCGCGTCCCGTACGAAGCGCGAGAATGTGGAGGTGATGTCGTCGAGGTCGCGGTAAATGTCGAGGTGATCGGCCTCGACGTTCGTCACTACGGCAATTGTCGGCGACAGCGTCAGAAAGGAACGGTCGTATTCATCTGCCTCCACCACAAAAAGCTCGTCAGACTCGTAGCGAAGATTTCCTTTCCATTCCGCTACCCGACCACCGGCGAGTCCTGTCGGACGCAGTCCCGCGGCGGCGAGCGCGGCGGTTGTCATCACGGTCGTCGTCGTCTTTCCGTGAGTCCCCGCAATCCCCACCAGCTTTCCGCCCGCGACAGCCTGACCGAGCGCCTCTGCTCGTCGAACGATCGGGATGCCTAGCTCGCGCGCCCGCACGATCTCCGGATGATCCTTCGGCATGGCCGAGGTGACGATGATTTCCCGCGACCCGCTGACATGGCTCGGGTCGTGGCCGGTAATGACGTCGATGCCGAGCGCCTCCAGATCGTCGGTCGCGCCAGGATTTGCGTCGCACCCCGTGACGACCACGCCTCGCCGCGCCAGAAGCTCGGCGAGCGCACGCATGCCTGCGCCGGCGATGCCGACGAAGTGAACCGGACGAGGATCGGAGTTATCGAAGGAGCTCATTGTTGGTCATGTGTGCGCATTCCCACTCGCACGCGTTTCAAACAGAAGACGAGCCAGTGCCGACGAGTGTCAGGATATGGCGGGCGATGTCGGCTGCAGCCGTTGGACGGGCACGCTCGAGAGCCTTCGCGCGCATGTCGGCGAGCTTGGCCGGGTTCGCCAGTAGAGATTCCACCGCAAGAGCGAGCGAGTCAGTGGTGAGATCGCTCTGCCTGATCATCTCGGCCGCTCCGGAAGCGGCGAGCGCCTTTGCGTTGGCCGTCTGGTGGTCGGCGGCGGCTGTAGGAAGCGGCACCACGATCGTCGGTATCCCCCACGCACAGAGCTCGGCGGTTGCCATTGCTCCGGCGCGAGACAGAGCGACGTCTGCCGCCCGATAGGCCTCGGAGATCGGGGCGATGTACGCCCTGACCTTTACGCGAGCGCCATCATAGCGGGCGAGCTTCTCGTAGTTCGCCTTGCCTGTGGCCCAGATGACGAACAAATCGCTCGGCAACCCCCGATCGATCCAGGAAGCGACGACGTCGTTCATTGCCTGGGAACCCTGACTCCCACCGTACACGAGTAGCACCGCGCCGCCGACGCCTGGAAATCCCCATTTGACTCGCGCCGGCGCCTTCTCGAAAGCATCGGCCGGCGGTGGCTCGATCGGGTTTCCCGAATCATAGACCTCTGTCTTCTTCGAGGGCGAGAGATATCTGCGCGCTTCGGGAAAGCCGAGGTGAATCTGCGAGGCGAAACGGCTGAAAAAGCGCGCGGTGAGCCCGGGATGGGTGTTCTGTTCCTGCAGCACGTATGGGATCCCGTGCCTGGCTGCGTACGCGAGCGCGAGTCCGGCTGCGTATCCGCCGGTTCCGACGACGCACGCCGGCGGCTCGCTGCGAACTTCGCCTGCAATTCGCTGCCATGCTGTCATCGCGCCGCGCACTGTCTTCCAGTTTTCCCACGGCCGTGATCGATACAGGGGATGCAGATCGAGCAGCTCGAACGGGAAGCCAACCTGTGGCAGGACGTCCTTCTCGATGCCACGGCGGGCGCCAATGAAGAATGGCTCGACTTTGGGATTCGCGTTCACCAGCGCGCGTGCGATCGCGAGTCCGGGATACAGATGCCCGCCGGTACCGCCCCCGGCGAAGATTATCCTCATCTGGCTGGAAGAGCGCGAAGAGCGAGCGGATCCGTCGCCGCTTCACCGAATACCTTTTCGCGCCTGCTGCCGATGTTCACCAGTATGCCTGTCATTAGAAGCGAAAGGACAAGATTCGAGCGCCCGTAAGAGATGAATGGCAACGTGAGCCCAGTCGTAGGAAGCAAGCCGGTTGCCACACCGATATGAAGGTACGCGGTTAGTACAGTTGTAACGGTAAGACCGACCGCCACCAGCTGGAGAAAGGGCGAACGCGCCTTGCGCGCGATCCGAAAACCGACGGCCGCATAGAGCGCGAACGCCAGCACGAGAAGCGCGAGTCCCACAAATCCCCACTCCTCACCGATGTGGCCGGCGATGAAGTCGTCGTATCCGAACGGGAGAAACCCGTATTGCTGGCGGCCGCGCCCGTAACCAACCCCGAAGATCTGGCCGGACCCCACCGCAATCAGCGACTGCCGCAGCTGATAGCTCACCTCTGGGGGCGCGCCTCCCGGATCGAAAAAGGCGGTCATGCGCAGGAGCACGTAGTTCAGCCGCTCGACTTTCACGTAGAGCAACGGGATGAGCATCACGCCCAACGCTACGAAGTGGCCGATGCGAACTCCGCCAGTAAAGAGAATGATGCCCATCAGCAGCGTGAACATCATTGCAGTTGAAAGATCGGGCTCGAGCATCACCAGGATGTCGAGCGCTCCGATGACGACCAGGAAAGGCAGCAATCCCTTGGTGAGCCTTCGCATCGCACGACCTTTTTTTACCACCAGCATCGACGTCCATAGAACGACGGCAAGCTTGGCGAGCTCAGAAGGCTGCAGCGAAGCGCCGAACAGGTATCGGCGCGATCCGTGGATGCGCGGCGCAATCCTGGCCGTGAACGGAAGAATCACTATTAGGAGCAGAACGAGCGAAAGGGCCATCAACGGCCACGCCCATTTTTCCCACAGCTCTGCGTCCAGCTTGGCGGCAACCGCAAACAGGACAGCGCCGACCGCCATTCCCGTGAGCTGTCGCAGGAGCAGATACGCGTGCCCCTGACCCGCCTGCATCTCGACGATCGCGCTCGCGCTGTAGACGGTGGCCACGCCAAAGGCGAGCAGTACTCCGGTGAGGATGACCAGCACCCGAGCCTCGACTCCCATTGTCCAGCGGTGCCTCAGGCCGACCGACGATTCCATCTACGCTTCCTTTGTCGCGAGCACGCGAAACCGCTCGCCTCTTTCCTCGTAGTTCGAAAACATGTCATAGCTCGAGCACGCTGGGGACAGTAGGATCGCTTCGCCGGCCCGCGCGGTCGCGCGCGCGGTCCGTATGACCTCGTCGAAATCCGAGCCGAGCCTGACAACGTCCACCACTGGACGCAGATCGGTGGCAATGATTGCCGCCGCCTCCCCGTATGCGATTACCCTCTTCACTTTTTTTCGCACGGCATCGACGAGCGGCGTATATGCCTCTCCCTTGTGCCGCCCTCCAAGCAGTAGGACGGTCGGGCGCTCCATACCGTCAATTGCCACCGCAGCTGAGCTGACGTTGGTCGCCTTCGAATCGTTGATCCACTGCACTCCATCGAACTCACCCACCAGCTCGAGACGGTGCGGCAGTGAGCGAAAAGTCCGAAGCGCCGCGGCGACTCCCTTTCGCGCCTTCGGTGTCTGGTGAGACCGGTCGGCCACCATCACAGCCAGAGATGCGGCAAGCGCGTTCGCCACGTTGTGATTTCCAAGGAGCGGCA
>JAXDME010000186.1:0-5365 GCA_034666285.1 Gemmatimonadaceae bacterium
AGGCGGCGCGAGTGGCGCGTGTCTTCCGCTATGATCAGCGCGGCCGAAGAGAGGACCTCGACCGCGCGATGCGTCATGTCTCCCAAATTGCCGATGGGAGTGCTTACCAGGTACAGAGTCCCCGCGCTCACGGACGCCGTTCCCCGGAGGGGGCAGACCCCGGTATTTACGCGGCGTGCTGCTTGAACTTCTCCGCCAGGGCCGGCTTGCCGACGTTGCCGATCACCTGATCGATCAGCTTTCCATCCTTGAAGAACAGGATCGCGGGAATCGAGCGGACGTTGAATTTCGTGGACGTCTTGATGTTCGTGTCGACGTCGACCTTGACCACTTTTGCTTTTCCCTGGTACTCGACTGCCAGCGCATCGAGATGCGGGGCAATCATGCGGCACGGCGCACACCAGCTCGCCCAGAAATCGACGACGGCGAGGCCCTTGTGCTGCTCGATCTGCAGCTCGAAATCAGAATCAGTTACATCCAGCGCATTTGACATTGCATAATCTCCAAACCACGGCTGACCCGCGGAACTTCATCGGTTAATTTGTGTGGGAGCGAAGCCCCCTCATCAATTCAATTTAATGACCCCATCAACCCCGCGCGGCCCCCGCGTTTCCCACGTCGGGATCGCGGTCGAGGCGATCGCCGAGAGTCTTCCGTTTTTTCGCGATGTATTGGGTCTCAGGGAGGTCAGCCTCGATGATTCCGATGGCGCGAAAATAGTGGGATTCAGCGCCGGCGAGCCCCTCGTCGAGCTGCTCGAGGCAGACGATCCCAGCTCACCGATCGGGCGCTTTGTGGCGAAGCGCGGCCCGGGAATACATCACATCTGCTTTTCGGTTGACGACCTCGACGCGATGCTCGACCGATGTCGCGCGGCCGGCATTCAGCTCATCGACGACAAGCCGCGCATCGGAGCGGAGGGAAAACGGATCGCGTTTTTGCACCCCAGGTCCACCGGCGGGGTGCTGGTCGAGCTGTCAGATCACTGAGTTCGGCCGGTTCCCGGATTCCCACAGAAGTCACGCACCGCGGCGATGTCCATGTTGTCGACGTACCAGCGTCCACCTGGGCCCCGAACCGCATAGAAGGTCGATGTTCGCACCAGGTTGCCCTTCTTGAGCTCTACGCTGATTTCCCGGTGTCCGCTCTGCCCCGATCTTTCACCGAGTATCCGATAACTATCATTGTTGAAATAGCAGGCGAGAATGATCTCGCGCTTCTCGAGCTCGGTTCTATCCATCGTCTCCCGGGCGGGGCCCCTGTCCGTTCCAAAGACAGTGGACATACCCTGAAGGTCGCGGACTTTGACCGCTGCGAGGAACTGGTCGACAGCCAGCTGCGGGCTCGCTCCACCAGTAAGCTGGCCGCTGGGATATCCGCCCTGTGTTGCGCTCGAGCAGGCGGCGAGAAAGAACAGACCAGCAAATATTTTGAAGCGCACGATAGAATTCTCCACGAGATTAGAGCTGCGACCTACGGACGGTGACAATGCGCGCTAAGCAACAACGGCTCTACATCAATATCGATCATGTTGCCACTCTGCGGCAGGCTCGACGCGGCGACGAGCCTGATCCGGTAGAAGCTGCGAGCGTGTGCGAGACGGCCGGTGCCGACGGAATCACAGCTCATCTGCGCGAAGACCGGCGTCATATGCAGGATGCCGACATCGAGAAGCTGAAGAAGACTGTCAGGACGTACTTCAATCTCGAGATGGCGTGCGTCGCGGAGATGCTCGAGCTCGCGCGTCGATTGAAGCCCGAGCAAGTCACCCTCGTGCCCGAGCGGCGCGAAGAGATCACGACAGAAGGCGGACTCGACATTACCAGCGACCCCGCTCGCATAAGGAACGCAGTCGAGTCGCTGTCGAGCGCCGGAATACGAGTAAGCCTCTTCATAGATCCCACTCGCGCCGCCGTCGAGCAGTCCAGGAAGATCGGCGTTCCGGCAATTGAGCTGCACACGGGCACCTACTCCCACCATCCCGAATCCGAAGCGCCCCTCGACGCGCTTCGCGACTCGGCGCGCCGCGGAGCCGACCTTGGCCTCGCGGTTCACGCTGGTCACGGGCTCAATCTGCGGAATGTGGCTGCCGTCGCAGCAATCCCCGAGATCGAGGAGCTGAACATCGGTCATTCGATCGTCAGCAGGGCTGTTTTCGTCGGCCTCGACCGCGCCGTCCGGGAGATGGCCGAAGCGATGCGCGCTGCTCGGTCGTCATAGTGGGAGCGAAGCTTTGACTGCAATCGCCGGACGGGCGACCTTTCCGGCTGTGATCTGGAGAAAGTGCTGATGACGACGCCGGGCAGGCTGCTTGATTTCTTTACCCTCGAGGCAAGTGAATACCTCACTCGCCTGGAGTCTCTCGTTACGCAGCAAGCGATGCCCTCGACGGAGGCAAGCCAACTGGCAGCCGCGGCGCGCGGACTGCGCGGAAGTGCGACCATGGCAAAGGCGAGTGAGCTCGCACGGCTGGCGACCAGTGTCGAGCGCATCGCGGGCGGCGTCGTTCAGGGCGCCACAAAATGGGAACCGGAGCTGCAGCGCTCGATGGTTGGTGCAATCGAAGATCTGAAGCTTCTCGTGCGTTCCGTGCGCACATGGGGTGCCGAACAGGACGCACGGGTCGAAGAAGGTCTCCGCCGTCTCGCGCGCTACGGTCCGACAAAGGAAGTGCGAAATGACGATGTGATCCTTCCGATCTCGCAGCTGTTCCACAACGATGACGGTCCGCACGTCATCTACGTCGCACCGAACCCGAAGACGCACTACGAGCAGCAGCTACGCGAAACGGGGCACATCGGCCCGGGCAAGCTTTCGCCCGAGGTGAAGCGCATGCCAACGCCGGCAGAGGCCAGAGCGGCGTCCGAAGCGAAGACCCCTCCGCGGGGGAAGGAGCTGAGGGATGTGCTGAACTCGAGTCTCGCCACGATGCGGTCGCTCGAGACTCGGAATTCGGGACCGCAGCCGCAGGCCGCCGAGCTCGTGCCGATTCAGGCGCTTCTGTACAAGGGACAGCGCGCGATCGAGCGCGCCGCCGAGATTCGTCGCGCGCTGAAGAAGAGCGGAGCGACTCCGACCCGCGCGCTCGTCGACGAGCTCGTCGATCTGGTCGAGCTGGCCTCGACCGAGTAGCAGTTGAAGCCAGGATGGCGCGCCGTTGTCGGAGGCGTGCTGAGTGCGGCGCTCATCTACTGGACGCTTCACGGAATTTCAGCCACACAGGTCGCGCACAGTCTCTCGAACGCTGACCCGCTCCTCTTTGCAGGAGCGGTCCTCTGCGCAACGGCGATTTTCCCCGTCCGCGCGCTCCGCTGGCAGGCGATCCTCGAGCCGGTCGCGTCCAGAATTCCAATTGGTCCGCTATGGCGCGCAACCGCCATAGGAATGATGGTGAACAACGTGCTTCCGGCGCGCGCCGGAGAATTGGCCAGGGCCTACGCCCTGAAAAAGGAAGTGCGTGTCCCGTTTGCCACCGGCCTCGCTTCGCTCGTAGTGGACCGGCTGTTCGACGCGATTGTGCTTCTTCTGCTCGCGGCTCTGGCGCTTCTCGATCCGGCGCTCTCGGGCACTCAAATGCTCGGGGGACGGCCACTCAGCGCTTTCGGGGCTGGAGCCGGCGCGATAGTCCTGTTTCTCCTTCTGGGAACCTACGCTCTCATATTTTTTCCGACGCAGCTGCTGAGACTATTCGAGCTATTCGCGAGGCGGGTGTCTCCGTCGGTGGAGGCGCGCGGGCGGCGCGTTCTCGAGACTTTCATCAACGGGTTGAGCGTGCTTCGCTCGCCCCGACGCTTCGCAACCGTTTTTGGCTGGTCAATTGCTCACTGGCTGTTGAACGCGTTCGGGATCTGGCTCGCGTTCAAAGCAGTGGGTATTACTGCGCCATTCTCCGCCGCGCTGTTTCTTCAAGCCTTCATCGCGCTCGGCACCGCGGTGCCGTCGGCGCCGGGATTCTTTGGAGTGTTCGAGTACATGTCCATCGAGGGTCTGTCCGTCTACGGCGTAGGCCGGCAGCAGGCAGCCACGTGGGCGATCGGATACCACCTGTTCTCGTTCGTTCCGATCACGCTCATCGGCGCCTACTACTTCACCCGCCTCGGCGTGAAGCTTCGCGATCTTCAGACGTCGAACGGCTCCGCAAAATGAGGGGACGCGCCGCGCGGATGCTCGCACAGGCCAAGATCAATCTCGCACTGCGGGTGTTCGGCAAAGAGCCGGATGGGTATCACTCAATCGAGACCGTGTTTCTCCGGTTGGATCTCGGCGACGACATCGAGGTTCGCACCACCAGCGGACCGCGCTCGCTGCGTTGCTTCGAGATGCGCGACAAGAGGCCCGAGGAAAACCTCGCATACAGGGCGGCGGAGCTGTTCGCCAATTCGACCGGATGGCCGAAGGGCTTCGAGATCGAGATAGTGAAGAACGTCCCGATCGGCGGAGGCCTTGGAGGCGGAAGCGCGGACGCTGCAGCGGTGCTCCAGATTCTCAATACGCTCTCCAGTAATCCACTGTCCACCGAAAAACTTCTCGAAATGGCTGGTCAAGTCGGCTCCGACACTCCGTTTTTGGCGAGCGATTACGTGATGGCGCTTTCCTGGGGTCGGGGCGAGCGATTGTTGCGCCTCAAGCCGTTGCCGCCGCGTGATGTTCAGCTTTTTCTGCCTTCTTTCGGCATCGACTCTGGCGAGGCCTACGCGCTGCTCGACGAGGCACGCGGACCATATGCTGGCCCCGGACCTAAGCTCACCACAGAGATGTTTCGCGACTGGAATTCTGCAGCAAAAAACTCGGTTAACGACTTCGAGCAAGTGATGAGACGACGACACCGGGCGATAGACGCGCTCCTTTCGCGCGGCGAGCGGGACGGTCTCTTCTATAGGATGAGCGGGTCCGGATCCACGGTCTTCAAAATTGCGGGGGTAGGGACGCGACCTCTCGACTCGGAAGCAGGTCCTCCACCTCTCGATGTTCCCGACGGGATAAAACGGATCATCACTCGCACCGCCGCGAACGTTGTCCCCGTGGAGCTTCTGGACTAGCTTTCCGTTCCCGCTGCCCCTTCGTCCAATGGCAGGACATCGGTCTTTGGATCCGGTAATGGTGGTTCGAATCCACCAGGGGCAATTGATCCAGATCCTTTGCCCACTTAACTTGTAAGGCTGCATGGACGGACTATCCGTACCCGCTCATGGCTTCAAGCTCATCGCCGGGCCCGGAAATCCGGATCTGTGCGCTGAAATCGCGCAAACGCTGGATGTGCCGTTCTGCAAGACGACGGTCACCCGCTTTGCCGACGGCGAGATCTTCGTCCGCATCGACGAGAACGTCAGAGGGAACGACGTCTTCATCGTGCAGCCGACAAATC
>JAXDME010000187.1:0-6802 GCA_034666285.1 Gemmatimonadaceae bacterium
GACACCACCGCTGGTGCCGCCAAGGACACCGTCACCAAGACCACCACGACGAGCAAGACGACCAAGACTCCGGTCGCCAAGAAGAAGTAAAGCTTCTCGCCGATAAGGTGATTAAAAAAGGCGCCACTAAACAGTGGCGCCTTTTTCGTTTTGCTCGATTTGAACGCTGCATTCTCCTCCTGACCATCGCGCCTGCAGCGTCGTCCCCGGCAGGACTTCTCGCCTCACCATGCCCAGCGCGACGCCGCCGAATCTGGGCGAGAGAGCGACGCTGCGGATTTCCCCGATGACTTTTCCGGACTCGTCGACCAGCTCCGCGCCCGTCGGCGGCGCCGGACGCGTGACGAAGCGAAGTCTCCGGAGAAATCGATTCACGTGACCGCGGAAGTGAACGCGCGCCACTGTTTCCTGACCGATGTAGCAGCCTTTCGTATACGAGATTGCGCCGAGCTCGTCAAAATTGGCTTCCTGCGGAAGCGTAGTGTCGTCCATGTCCGTGCCCCATTGTGGACGACCGCTTTCGACGCGCGCAATCTCCCAGGTCTCGGCACTGCCCGGCGCGACTCCAGCCGCGTGAAGCTTGCTCTTGAGCGGTCCAACGGATTCACTCGGAACGAAAATCTCGAACCCATCGACATCCATCTCCGGAACTCTCGCGACCGTGATGGTCGCATCCGCGAATGGTGCCGTGATGTGACCGTACGGAGCGAGGGTGGATAGCCTGCCGTCGTCGATTCCTGTCGCTCGCGACACTATCGAGCGCGACGATCGCCCAAAGACTCCAACGTCGCAGAGCTCCGACGTTACGTCGTGATAAGGTGCGACCCGCGGATTGATGTACTTCCGCACCATCTCCTTCCAGCCAGCGGCAGCGGCGGCGGAAGTGTCGATGAGAAGCGCGTCGTCCAGAGCAAAAATGCGGAGGTCCGCGACGATCTTCCCTTTGGGCGTAAGCGCGGCCGCATACTGCCCCTCGCCCGCGACGAGACTCGAAACATCGTTCGTCACCATTCCGGTAACGAGCTCCGCTGCCTTCGGCCCGGAGATCCGCACTCGCATCCGGTCGCTCCGGTCGAAAGAAAGAGCACCGTTGTGGAGCGCGGAATACTCGTTCATCTCCGACATTACCTGCAATTAAGCCGGTGCCTTCGCGGGGCGCTACTGCCCGAAAGCCGCGTACGATGCGTCGAGCAGATCAACCGGATGAATGGATCGCGCGGGGATGTCTGCGCGTATCAAGCCCGCGCCGATCTGCATGAGGCAGCCCGGATTTCCAGTCGCCACCCATGGCGCGCCGGTGTCGCGGATGTTGGCGAGCTTCGGAGCCAGCACTGCATCCGACGTCGCGGGCTCTATCAGATTGTAGATGCCCGCACTGCCGCAGCACTGATCCGAATCGTGAAGGGGGACGAGCTCGAGACCGGGAATCGCGGCGAGCATCGAGAGTGGCGCCTGCGTCACACGCTGAGCATGCTGCAGGTGACACGGCGCGTCATACGTGACGCGGATAGGCAGTGGCCCGCCAGCGCGTGGGCCGGCAGCGGCTAGAAGCTCGCTCACGTCACGCACGCGCAAGCTGAATGTTGCCGCGCGCTCGCGCCAGTAGTGATCATCCTTCAACAGGTGGCCGTACTCCTTCATTATCGCGCCGCAACCAGCCGCATTCACCGCGACGAATTCGGCGCGTGATCGCTCGAATGCGGCGATGTTCCGCCGCGCCAGCTCCCGCGCGGTATCGAGATCGCCGGCGTGAGCGTGCAACGCGCCGCAACACTGCTGGCCCGGCGCATCGACCATCGCGTAGCCATTCACTTTGAGCACGCGCTCGGTCGCGCGATTGGTGGCGCTGAACAATCCATCCATGACGCACCCTCGAAGCGTAGCCACGAGGCCGCGCTCTCCTCTGCTGCCCGCCCTGTAGGGAGAGCGCTCGATGGAGCGACCGGTCGAGGCAAGCATCGCCATGGCGAATCCGAGGCGCCCCGGCGCTCCGGAAAGAAGCGAAGGGATTGGCGTGGCAGCAAGAAAACGCGAGAAGAACATCGCCGGACGCAACAGCCATCGGCGCGCGAAAACAAAGAGAATCAAACGCGCGATAAACGGCGTCGGCCTGCTCTCGCGCAGAGTTGCGCGCGTCGCTTCCAGAAGCTGCCCGTACGGTACGCCGCTCGGACATACCGGCTCGCAGGCTCTGCACCCGAGGCATTGGTCGATGTGCTGCTGCACACTCGGGTCGTCCGGCTTCACCGTTCCCTCGAGCAGCGAGCGCATCAAGAAGATCCGCCCTCGAGGGCTGTCGTTTTCGTCCTCGAGATTCAGGTAAGTCGGACACGCCTGCAGGCAGAATCCGCAGTGGACACACGCATTGATGCCCGGCAGAGCGTCCGCGAGCGGAGTCCCAGGCAATGCGCAGCCGGGCATTGGGTCGCGCGGAAGTGGATCAGCGGGTAGAGCCACGGTCATGTCAATCGCCGAGTATGCCGGGGTTGAGAATGTTGTGCGGATCATACGCCTTCTTGATACCCCGCGACAACGCATCCGAAGTCACACTCGGAGAAACGACCGGCCATACTTCTGCCGGAAGCTTCTCGAAGATCACACTGGCTCCGCCCGTCTGCCCGTCGTTCGGGAATTCCGGCGATACACTCGTATCGCCAGGCATCGCAGAATCCCGATCGCCGTTGTCGCGCGTCACCAGACGCATTATACCGCGACGGGGATTGATCGAGATCGCTATCCTCGGCTCGGTATCGGCGAGAATGCTGGACGCCACGCTCAGAAATCGATTGGGCAGGGTGGAGATTCTTATCACGCTTGGCGCATCGCCATCGATCTTTCTGAAAGCCACCCACGTCGATTGCTCGATTTCCTCGGTGCGCGCGAGCTGTGAGAAGACTTTGAGCTGAACGTCTACACCGGCAGCATTGCCTCCGAACCGCACGAGCAGCGTCGGATTGTCGCCGAAGCCGAGTGAAGACGCGGCGGACCCGTTAAGAATCTCGAGGGCGAACGGCGCGAGCGGCGAAGACGCAATAGCTCGCAGCAGCTCTGTCGTCGATTTCTGCCCACGCCCAAGGGACACCGCGAACGTCCGGTCGACCTTCGGCCGCGCGTACAAGCGAACGGTCACTTCCGTAATGACGCCGAGCGTCCCCCACGAACCGGTGAGAAGACGCGACAGATCGAAGCCTGCGACGTTCTTCACTACCCTTCCGCCTGCGCGCACGATCTCTCCGCGACCGTTTACGAACTCGAGACCAAGCAGCAGATCTCTCGGCAATCCAAAGCTCGTGCCGAGAGGCCCAGCCGATGCGGTCGCGATCGTCGCCCCGATCGTTCCGTCATCGGAGCCAAAGGGATCCAGCGGGAGCCACTGATCGTGCTCACCGCTGATTCGCTCGATCTCGCCGAGCGTAGTACCAGCGCGCAGTGTGAGCGTGAGATCACCGGGCACGTAATTCACGACACCGGAGTCGTCACGAAGTGAAAGCGTTTTGTTCGCCTTCACCGGCCGACCCGCTGACAACCAGCTCGAACGGCCGGCGATCCTCACGGGCGTGCGACTCGCAACGCTCTCCCGAACGACGGCCGCTACCGCTTCAGTGCTCACCGCGCTGACGCCACCGCGTTCCACTCCTTGCAGGAGTGAATCGGCACGACTTTCCCCGGGTTTGAGCGACGATGCGGATCGAAAACCCCGCGCAGCTCGCACATCGCATTGAGCGAGCTCTCGGAGAAGATCGATTCCATGTATCCCATTTTGTCGAGACCGACTCCGTGTTCCCCGGTGATGCTGCCGCCGACGTCGATGCACGCGTTCATGATCTCTGTCATGGCCTTGTGCACCCGCTCGCTCTCGTCGGGATCGTCGGCGCTGTAGGCGATGTTGGGGTGGAGGTTGCCGTCGCCCGCGTGGAACACGTTGCAAACGAGTACTCCATACTTCTCACTGATGGCATGAATCGTCGCTAGAATCTCGGACAGGCGCGTTCGGGGAATTACAGCGTCCTGGACCATGAGGTGCGAGGCGAGACGTCCCATTGCTCCGAACGCCTTCTTGCGTCCCTGCCACAGCTTCAGCCGCTCGACGTCGTCGCGCGCGACTTTCACGTTTCGCGCGCCGCCTTCGATGCAGCTTCGCCGGACGACCTCCAGGTCAGCCGCGACCTCGGCCTCCAACCCGTCGAGCTCGATCAAGAGCACTGCTTCCGCATCCTTTGGGTAACCCGCGGCATAGATCGACGCTTCGACGACGCGGATCGTTGCACCGTCCATGAACTCGAGGGCGGCCGGAACGATCCCTGAGGCGATGATCGCCGAGGTCACGCGCGCCGCTTCGTCAATCGACATGAAGTCGGCGAGGAGCGTGCGCACGGTTTGCGGTCGCTGGGTAAGCCTGACGGTGATGTCGAGGGCGAGACCGAAGCATCCCTCGGAGCCGATGAATGCTCCGCGCAGGTCATATCCGTCGCGCTCGCCGAATTTGCTTCCGAGCTCGACGACCTCTCCACTTGGCAAAACGACGGTCATCGCCAGGACGTGATTGAGCGTTACTCCGTACTTGAGACAGTGGGGACCGCCCGCGTTTTCTGCGACGTTGCCGCCGATGGTGCACGCCGCTTCGCTCGAGGGATCTGGCGCGTAGAGGAGGCCATGAGGCGCGACGTGCTTGTTGAGTCGAAGATTGACTACGCCTGGCTCGACGGTCGCGCGACGATTCTCGATATCGAGCGAGATGATCTCCTTCAGGCGATGCAATCCGACGACGACGATGTCGTCCGCGAGCGCTCCGCCGGACAGTCCTGTACCCGCACCACGTGGGACAAACGGCATGCCCTCGTCGGCGAGCACTCTTACGACAGCTATCGCCTCTTCCCGCGCTCCGGGAAAGACCGCGAGTCGAGGCTGTTTTCTATAGCCGGGAAGTCCGTCGGAATTGTAAACGAGGAGCTCGCTTGGGCGGCTGAGGACGTGTCGATCGCCCACGATCTCCGCCAGACGATCTGCGACCGTGGACGCGTTCGTCCGGCTCAGCGAGGTCATTCCCGAAATCTAGCTTTCGTCTCCTTCCGGCGGCGCGACGACGAGCTTGAGCGCGTCACGCTCAATGTGGTAATCGAGCGGTGTTCGGAATCTCTTCAATTCGCCGTCCAGGCCAATGGTTGCCGAAGGACGCCTGAGATCGATCTGGCAGCGGTCGACGATGAACTCGTCGAATTCCGGAAGCTTTTCTGCTTCGTTTCTGCCCCGTGTAATTCCAGCCAAAGCCAACGCAAATAGCCTTGCCCGCTTGCGCCCCTGCACGATCATAACGTGGAGGCCTCGGCGGCCGTTCTTGATCCGACTGCCCAGGATGGGAAGCTTGAGCTCGCGCTCACCAACCCCGATGAACACCATCGACGTTCGATAAGTCTTCTTTTGTCCCTCGACTTCGAGCGTTACGGAGAACGTGCGGATTTCAGACATCATTTTGACGAACGCGATGACGCTGGCGATGGAATATCCGAAGTGCTTTTCGAGCCGCTCGCGCTCGCGAACGAAGGTGACATATGCTCCGAGCGAGCTCGTATTCAGGAACACGCAGTCGTTGACGTAGCCGATGTCCGCGCCGACGACAGGACCAACCCCGGCGATCAGAGCCGCCTTGCCAAGATCGGTCGGAATCCCGTGATCCCTGGCAAAGTGGTTGAGGGTCCCGCCCGGGAGGATGGCAAGCTCGGTATCGGTTTTGGCGACGAGGGCTGCCGCCGTCGCTATGGTGCCGTCCCCGCCGGCGACCAGGATCCGCTTGGTCCCCTCACTTATCGCTTTCTCGAGGCGTTTTTCGAGCTCTTTCGGCTGAACTGCTTCGAGCTCGAAGCCCGCGGCCCCGATCGCTTCCCTGGCAGCTTCGGCGTTTCCGCACGCGGCGTTGAGGAAGGCCTTGAGAGCAGTGGAGGGCTTAGCGGAAGAAGCAGCCGTCATGGCGGGAAGCGGAAGGAGGAAGCAGGAAGGCGCAGGCCTTTATACAAGAAAGACGCCGACCCAAAACGGCCGGCGTCTTTCAAATCGTTTTACCTCTGACTTGCGGGTTCCCGCCCTAGTTCCAGAATCCTGAAAGGGCGGCACCGTCGGGCGATTCGCGAAGCTTCTCGAACGCACGCTCGCGGATCTGCCTGATGCGCTCGCGGGTGACGCCCATCAGCGCACCGATTTTCTCGAGGGTCATCGCGTCAGAGCCCTGTTCCAGGCCGTAGTAGAGATGCAGGATCTTGCGCTCGCGAGGCGTCAGGTACTTTCGGAACACCCGATCGATGAACTCGCGCATCAGGTGGAAATCCGTGACGTCCTCGATCTCCGCCCCATCGACTCCGGCGAAGCGCTCACCGAGCGTGCAAGCCTCGCGATCCGATCGATCAATCGGTGCATCTAGGGAGATTTCGGTTGCCGACATTTGCTTCGCGGAGCGGACGGCGTCGGGTGTCTCTTCGAGGAGGCGGCCGATCTCGTTGTCGGTCGGGTCGCGCTTAAGAACCTGGGAAAGAACCGTCTGGGCGCGGGCAAGCTTGATCAGCTGCGAGTTCTGGTTGAGCGGAATTCGAACGCTGCGGGTCTGCTCAGCAAGTGCCTTGAGCACCGCCTGCCTGACCCACCACACGGCGTAGGAGATGAACTTGACGCCCTGATCCGGATCGAATTTTCTGACGGCTTTGAGGAGACCTTCGTTGCCGATAGCGACCAGCTCTCCGAGGTCGAGGCCGTGTCCCTGATACTTCTTTACGTACGAGATGACGAAGCGAAGATTGGCGGTGACCAACCGCTC
>JAXDME010000188.1:0-15791 GCA_034666285.1 Gemmatimonadaceae bacterium
GAAAGTCCCGGAGTCTGACAAGCAGGATTGTGGTCGGAGCCGACGGGCTGCGCTCAGTTGTCGGGAAACGACTTGGTCTTACGCACACGAGCCGCCTCTTTCCGAAGCGACTTGCGCTGGTCACGCATTACCGGAAGGTCCGCAATGTCGGTCCACTCGGAGAGATGCACGTCGACCACCAGGGCTATTTCGGCATCGTCGACGTAGGTGGGGGCCTGATGAATGTCGCAGTCGTCGTTCCCATGGCCCGGGCGCGGGAGATCGGCGACGGTCGCAATGAATTTCTCGAGCAGTGGATTGCGTCGCGGCCTCACCTCGCAGAGCGCTTCGTCGGAGCGGAGCGTGTGGAAGATGTGCGAGCGACGGGTCCGTTTGCGACGGTGTCGAGGCCTGCATGGGCTCCTGGTGCCGCCCTGGTAGGCGATGCGGCCGACTTTTTTGACCCGTTTACCGGAGAAGGCATGTACGCCGCCCTTCGAGGTGGAGAAATGCTCGCACCTTTCATTCTCGAAGCGTTGCGGGGTGAAGTGCGGCGCGAGAACGACGCCCTGACCGCGTACGATGCTGCCCGGCGGAAAGAATTCGGGGGAAAATGGAAGCTGGAGCGAATCGTCGGCATGGCCATAGCGTATCCTTACTTTCTAAACAACGCGGCAAAGGCGCTTTCTCGCCGTAAGGATATGGCTGACCTTCTGGTTGGCGTAGCGGGCGATTTCATTCCGACAAGCGTCGTTCTCAACCCGCGTTTTCTTTTCAAACTCTTCATCTCTCCGGCTTTCAGAACTTGAGCGTAACTCCAGACGAATTCCGCAGCGTGCTGGGTCGATTTCCTTCGGGAGTCACGGTCGTGACCACGAAGGGCACCGATGGCCTGGACGAGGGGATGACAGTGAGCGCCTTCTGCTCCGTCAGTCTCGATCCGCCGTTCGTGCTGATCTGCATTGAGAAGAACGCGTCCGCCTACGCGGCGCTGACGACCGCGCACGGGTTTGTCGTCAACATCCTCGCGGCGAGCCAGGAGCAAATCGCCCGACGATTCTCGATCGTTGACATCGATCGCTTCGAGGGAGTGGGCTACAGCAGAACTCAAAATGGCTTTGCGGTGCTCGACGACGTCCTGGGCGTGATCGAATGCGCGAGGTCCGCGATGCACGACGCCGGAGACCATACGATAATCGTGGGCGAAGTGGAGGCGGCGCGAGCCCAGAACGGCACTCCTCTGCTTTACTATCGCGGCGGCTACGCACAGCTGGAGCACTGAATAGTGCGCTCCATCCTTACACCTCCGAGAAAGCGCGGGATCGAGATACTCGACGGTCCGGACGTCGCTCCGGAGGTGGTGACACGCTCACTCTCTGATGTCGTTCGCGCCAATTCCCTGTTCGGGGGGCTTGCCTCTGCCATCGACGAGCTGAAGGAGGCGCTGAAGGATGCGCCGTCACAGGCAACGCTGCTCGATGTCGGCACGGGACTTGGCGACATCCCGTGCAGAGCGCGGGAAGTTGCCCGGCAGATGGGAGTAGACCTGACAACCGTGGGACTCGACTCCGCGCTCGAGCTCGCACGCGCCAGCCGGCAGGTACTCACCCTTGCCGTGTGCGGCGATGCGCTGCGACTCCCGTTCGCGGATCACAGCGTCGACATCGTGATGTGCTCACAGCTCCTGCATCACTTCGCCGGAACCGAGGCGCTCGAGCTGTTGCGCGAGATGAATCGGGTCGCGCGCGTCCGAGTCATCGTGAGTGACCTCCGCCGGAGCTGGATCGCCGCGGCTGGCCTCTGGCTCGCATCGTTTCCCCTTCGATTTCATGCCGTTAGCCGTCACGATGGCGTCGTCTCCGTGATGAGGGGGTTCACGCCGGAGGAGCTGGGGGATACAGTCCGGGAGGCGGTTGCGAGAAAGACGGTCGTGCATCGGCGTCGCGGATTTCGAGTGACGACGAGCTGGACTCCTGTCGATCGATGACGAAGCGCATCGGACGGGCGTTCGACCTCGGGCCAATGCCGTACGGCAGCTCAATGCAGACCGTCGACGAGCAGATCGTGCGTGCTCCGTTGGCGACAATCTTCGAGCTGGCGAGTCAGGTAGAGCTTTGGCCGCAATATCTCTCGCATTACCGCTACGTACGCTTTCGCACCCGCCGGTCAGACGGAGGAGGATTGGTCGAAATGTCCGCAAATCGACCTTTTCAGGTGAAGACACCGAGGGGGAGACTGCGGATAAACTGGCCAACGTGGTGGCTGTCGGAGATGGCCGTGGACAAGAATCGGCCATCGATCCGATATCGGCATGTAGGGGGTATTACCAGGGAAATGGACGTCGAATGGTCGTTTTCGAAGACATCCGGTGGTACGCACGTACGAATCGTGCATTTGTGGGAAGGACCGCGCCGCCTTCATCGCATTGGAGGGCTGGCGGCCAGGTATCTGATCGGACCCGTGTTTGTGCACGGAATCGCGTCACGCACGCTGGCGGGGCTCGCGGCGGTGGCGGAGCGCGAAGCGGAAAAACAGCAGCGATGAGGACGATGTGTTTCAGCTGAATAAAAGAAGAGTGGTTATCACCGGGATTGGCCCCATTACGCCGATCGGGACGACGCGCGACGAACTATGGTCCGGCCTGCAGCGCCAACGCTCCGCCGTGCGATCGCTCTCCCGATTCGATCCGTCGCCGTTCAGGAGTCACAACGCGGCGGAGGTCAACGACTTTGTCCCGAGCGACCATCTCGAAACCAAACGCGCCAAGCGGCTGGATCGGTTTGCGCAATTCTCCGTAGTCGGAGCTCAAATGGCCCTCGCCGATGCTGATCTCGATCTATCTCACGAAGACAAGGAGAGGGTCGGTGCGAACATGGGAACGGCTCTTGGCGGAATAGGATACGCTGAAGGCCAGCTAGCGGTGTTTCTCCAGCGCGGGCTGCGCGAGGTCGATGCCACATTGGCGCTGTCGGTGTTCGGCGGCGCGTCGAGTTGCAACATTGCAATCGAGCTCGGTGTGATGGGGCCCAACTCGACCAACGCGATGAGTTGCGCGTCGGGGACGATCGCGATTGGCGACGCATTCCGGCAGATCCGCGACGGCTACGCCGACGTAATGATTGCTGGAGGCGCGGAGGCTCCGCTCGCCCCGCTCTGCTTCGGCGCGTTCTCGCTGATACGGGCGATGTCGACTCGCAATGAAGACCCGGAGATGGCGTCGCGTCCGTTCGACAAAGATCGCGACGGCTTCGTGATGGGAGAGGGCGCTGCCGTGCTGATCCTGGAGGAATATGAGCGGGCCGAGTCGCGTGGAGCGAAGATTTACGCGGAGATCGCGGGCTACGGAACGACGAATGATGCGCACCACATGACCGCACCGCGCCCAGATGGCTCGCAGGCCGCGAGATCTATGCAGCTGGCACTCGACGACGCCAACGTGTCGGCGGACGAGATCGGCTACGTCAACACGCACGGCAGCTCGACGCCGCTCAACGACTCGACCGAGACGATGGCGATCAAGAAGGTGATGGGTGATCGCGCGTACAAAGTCCCGATGAGCGGAACCAAGGGTTATTACGGGCATGCTCTGGGCGCGTCCGGAGCGATCGAGACGGCGATCTGCGCGCTCGCCCTCGAACAGGAGTGGCTGCCGCCAACCGTCAACCTTCAGGTTGCGGACAAGGCGTGCGATCTTAATTTTCTGCCAGGTACGGGGCGGAAGGAGCGCGTTGAGCACATTCTTACCAATTCCTTCGGCTTCGGCGGAATCAATGCCGCGCTGGTACTGCGCAGAGTGATCTAGCGATCTCGCGCGCCGCGGCCCCAACAAACATCAGGGGGCAGGACAATGCGGGACGCGTGGCGGCATTTCGTCGCTGAATTCATCGGCACATTCGCTCTGGTTTTCGTTGGGAGCGGCGCGATCATTCATGCGAGAGTAAGCGGATCACCGACGGGTCTGATAGAGGTCGCGCTCGCACACGGACTCATCCTGGCCGTCATGGTGAGTGCGCTAATGCGCATTTCGGGGCACTTCAATCCCGCTGTGACGTTAAGCCTTCTGGCGACCAGAAGGATCGAAGCGATGATGGCGGCGCTTTACATAATCGCTCAGGTACTCGGCGCAGTCGTCGCGGGGTACGCACTGAAGGCGTCGGTCTCCGAGGCTACCTTCACCGCGACCAGGGGCGGAGGTCTGAGCATCGCACTGGACGTCACGGCCGGTCAGGCATTCCTGGTCGAGGCGATCGCGACATTCTTCCTTGTCTTCGTTGTTTACGGGACAGCGGTGGACCTGCGCGGGCCGAAGATCGGTGGGCTGGCTATCGGTTTCGTGGTGGCGGCTGACATCCTGGCGATCGGGCCTCTCACTGGCGCCTCGATGAACCCCGCACGCTCGTTCGGGCCGGCCGTCGCGAGCGGCATCTACGAGGCACAGCTCCTCTACTTATTTGCTCCGATCGTCGGCGCGCTGGTGGCGGGATTGCTTTACGAGTTCCTGTTCATGCGCCGCGGTCGCGAGCCGGTCGATCACGGAGAGCTGCGACCCTAGAGGTCAGGCAGAGCTGCGCCCGTTTACTCTCGGGCGCAGCTGATTTGTCGTCAACAGGTATAGGAGAGCGAGCACGGCCTGTACGAACATCAAGAGGCCGGCAAGCACTGGCGCCATTTCCATGTCCGCGTTGTTGACGTTGTGCACTACGCTCTGGATCAGGCCGCCCGCTCCGACTAAGGCGGAGAGCGCTTCTCCGGCGAAGAGCGCTCCGGTCGGGATGTCTCCCCAGCGGGCGAGGTCACCGTGCAAGTAGAGAATCGTGTATGCGCCCTGGATGAGCAGGGAGGCTCCGATGGCCAGCACTATGATCGGAACGCGCTGCCACATGGTCGCCCAGGTCGCGATCAGAACAATTCCACCGAGTACGTTGGCAATCGAGGCCAGCATCAGCAGCAGTTTCAGCACTACGACACCCTTGAAGATTTCTGCTTCAAGATAGCGAGTTACTTTGCGGCGTCAAGTACTTTATGCAAGGTGTTCTTCACACCTTGAGCCCGTGATCCGCAGCTGACTCGACCGGCCCACCCCCCTCTTGCCAGGCGCGCCACCCTCCTGCCATCGACGCGACGTTCTGGTACCCCATTTTCTGCAGAGCATCCGCGGAGAGCGCCGAGCGAAACCCACCGCCACAGTAGAGAATTATCTCCGTGTTTTTGTCGGGTACGTGCGCTTCAATGTCGCGCTCGATGACACCCTTACCCAGGTGCTCCGCCCCTCGCGCGTGACCGGCCGCCCACTCGCTCTCCTCGCGCACATCGATGACTTTTGCTTTTCCCGTTTCCAGCTTGCGTCTGGTTTCCTCGACGCTCACCTCGCGCACGCGAGACTTCGCGTCATCGACGAGCCTGAGAAATCCTGGAGAATGCTTCACAGATTCGCGGGCATTCGCTTGCCTGTGAGCCGCCGCAAGCCAACGTGGGCTCCGCGACGCGCTGCCAGCTGCACCGCGGCGACCGCGGCACCAGAAATCGCGGTCCACGCCAGGGCTGCTGGCCAGCTGCTCTCGACCCGTCTTCCGGAGTCGGGCGGATCTTCGTGTTTGACCGCGCGCCATCCCTTATCCAGACCCCGCTCGACCAAGCTCCCCGCCACCATCGCGGCGCCCGCGCCCACCAGCAGCCACGTCGTCTTCCGCGAATTCAATGTCTCGGTTTTTATCCGCACCCTGCACCACCTCTAGGTTGGGTGATCATCAGTCGCAAGCAGGGTGCCGGAAGACGATGCCTCCAGCTACACGTGACAGGTTGCCACCTCAGTCACCACCCCTCCCGCTTTCTCAACGACGTGATGTGTGCGACGTGGTGCCGCCCGTGCCATGCGTAAAGTGCCAGCAGCTGCTTCAGTGTCAGAACTCCGTCGCGCTCCGGGTGACGGAAACCGCGGTTGAAATCTGCGCTGTCCATCGCCCTCAACAGCGCCACCCATCGCACGTGCAGCGAGTCCAGCAGGTCCAGCGAAACGTCGACAGCCACGCGCTGCGAATCAGGGAGCTCGGCCCACTTCGCCTCTTCATAGGGCTTGATCGTCGGCTCGTCTTCCGTGAGAGCGAGCTTGAACCGGCAATACGCGTTCATGTGGCTGTCGGGAACGTGGTGCACCAGCTGCTTCACGGTCCAGCCGTCGGGACGGTAGCGCGTCTCCAGCTGATCGCGCGACAGTCCCGCCACCGCCGATCGAAGCGCGCCCGGCGTCTCGGCGATCTGCGCGATCAATTGCGGATAGTCCGCCTCGGTCACCGGCACGTTCCAATCGAATTTTCCAACCGGGAACCGCAGATCCGGTAGTTGCGCTGTCGCAGTCATTTTCGGATTACCTGCAAAGAGAGTTCCGCAACCCGCTCCGCCATGTGCACCGCCACGGCCGAGCCGTCCGCAATGAAAGCGGACGCGGGTGCCTCTGAGAGTATAGCTGGAAGGGGTTGATCGTAGAAAGTCTCCAGCGGTCCAGCGAGCTCGTGTCGAGCGCCGGGCCAGATGCGCCACCGGGCATGTTCGACCCGATATTCGATCGTTCCACCATCGCGTTGTCGGGTGTAGCCCCACCCGCGCTGGCAGAGAAATTCCTCTTCGGACCCCGGGTCCATCTCGTGCAACGGCCCATCCACGTGGAGCGCGAGTCTGCACTGGTCGCGTCCGCCGCCGAACACGTACTCCACGCTTTGCATCTCGCCGTTGGTCTTCACGATGGTGTGCTGCATGGGCACGGTCCGATACGGCTCGTTGTAGGTCAGCCGCGCAGTCTCCGCCACGAGGAACAGGGGAACCATCTCGCGAATGAACACTACGCCGGAGCGCCATTCCGTCCCGACTCTGCGCCGCACGTAGAAGCGAAGATTCACTTCTTCGAAGTTCTGGTGGAAGAGCGCGGGCAGGCCAAGCACGTGCGTGTCCAGGAAGAGGAATGCGACGAGGCTCAGGTACTGTCTCCCATCGCGGTCGTCGAGCTCCGTTCCTCTAGGGAGATAGGGAGTGAGAACGGACCGCTCGACTTCGAAATTGAGCATCGCCAGATAACGCCAGTCCGCCGTCAGGAACTTAACCGTCATGCACTAGCTGCAGCCTTCGACCCACTTCACTTCGGGTAGGCGTCCCGCGCGGAAATTCGTCACGACTTTCCCGTTGGTCTCGAACACGATCGCCTTGCCAGCGCTGGCACTGTCTCCAATCACGGTCATGTAATGGCCGCCGGGAATGTACTTGTGGGGCTCGATCTGCACGTCACCGTCGTAGATGCTTTTGATCCTATCCTCGGTGTCGCCGATCTTCGCTCCGTCCTCGGTCGTTACCGAACCGGTATCGACATCGATCCGCGCGACTTTGCCTTTCACTATCATCACGCCAACGTTGTCGGGAATGCCGGCGCCGACCGCCGGGAACACGAAATCGCAATCCTTTTTCATGTTCGGATTTTCGTTCAGAAGCCCCATGTTGACGGCCTCGGCGAGCGTCATCCCGATTTGAACCGGGCCAAGCCCGTCTTCACTCAGCGCAACTTCGCTCACACTGTCGCGACCCGCGCCATTCGGGCCCGCCCGACCTTTCACCGCCTTCTCATCCCCGCGGCTGCACGCGCCTGCCGCTAAAACGGCGACGAGGGTAATTGGAACGCAGGATGTTCGAAGCCACCGTTGACTATTCATATCGTCCTCCGCCTCGCATCGATCGCAGGGCGCCGAGTATTAGGTACCGACCTGATAGAACTTCTCCTGATAGCGCGCAATAGATTCGGTGATCACGCGGGCGGCCATCTCGCTCTTCTCCCAGCCGACAATCTCGACCCGCCGTCCTTCGAGATCCTTGTAGATATGGAAGAAGTGCTCCACTTCCCTCAAATAATGCTGAGAAAGATCGGCAATGTCGAAATACTCGTGGTAGTACGGGTCGTTGCTGGGCACAGCGATGATCTTGTCGTCGGGTTCCCCCCGATCGAGCATCTTGAGCACTCCGAGCGGCCGGCAGTCGATCTGACAGCCGGGAAATGTTGGCTCGTTGATGCGGACCAGAATGTCGAGCGGATCGCCGTCTTCGTGGAGGGTTCGCGGGATGAACCCATAATCTCCCGGGTAGTGCATGGAGGAGTACAGAACCCGATCGAGTCGGATCAACCCGGACTGCTTGTCGAGCTCATACTTGTTGCGGCTGCCACTGGGTATCTCGATAAGCGCGGTCACCAGCTCCGGAGGATGAATTCCAGCCGGCAAGTCGTGCCACGGGTTGATCACGTAGTGATTCGCTCCATCGTGCCCTTGTACGACATCGGCTCCTCGTCGACTCCGAAATTGCGCGCTGCGAGCTCCGCGATTTTATCCATCTCGTCCGCGGAGAAATCGGGCTTATCGGAAGCTTCGGCGAATTCCTGCAGCTGCTCCATGTCATAGATGTTGGGTAGCGCAGTCACCACCCGCGGCTCGGCGAGAAGCCATTTCAGGGCGGCCTGCCCGAGCGTCATCCGCGTCGTGAGAAAATCGAGCGTGCGGATTTTCTTCAACCCGTTGGTGAGCCACGAGCGAGGGCGATGCCGGCGGTGGTCGTTTGCGGCGAAGACGGTGTCTTCGGTGTATTTCGCTTCGAGCATGCCCGACGCGTGGGTGACGCGAATATTGAACGTGCAATTGGGCGCTAGCTCTTTGGCCGCGTCGATCATCGCCGTTCCCGGGTGCTGCTCCAGAATGTTCCAGATCATCTGGATCGTCCCGATGTCGCGCTCGCGCTCGCAAAGCTCCACAGCCTCGTACAGCCAGCCAATCGCCGGGCCGAACGCGGCGCCCCACACTCCGATGAGACCTTCCTGCTGCATCTCGCGCAGTGATTCCCAGATCGATGCGTCGCGAACGTGCTCCATCTTGATGTTGTGCAGCTGGAGAACATCGATGTGGTCCGTCTCGAGGCGCTCCAGACATTTGTCGAGGGCGAACCGCATGTAATCGCGATCGAACTTCTGGGGGAGCTCGCTCTGACCGCGTCGCGCCGCCTGGGCAGCCGGATCATAGATGTCGTATCCGATCTTGGTTGAATAGACGACATCCGCGCGCTTTCCGCGGAACGCCTCCGCGAGCTGCTTCTCGCTCCGGCCGTTGCCGTAGGTGTCTGCGGCGTCGAAGAAGTTGACGCCGTGCTTCTCGTACGCGGCGCGCAGCATCTCGACAGCTTCGTCATCGGTTTTTTCTCCCCACCAGCCGGTGGAGAGCGTCCAGGTTCCGAATCCGATCTCGCTGACTTTGATGCCGGTTCCGGGGAACAGCCTATAGCGCATTTTCCTGTTGTGTGATGTCGGACGTAAAAGCTAACCGCCCGCTTGCGCTTGCGCCCCTGTGCGCCGAACGCCGTCTAAATCGAGGCTTCGAGAATGTCCATCGCCCGTTTGGCCACCGCGCGGTCAACCGTCAGCGCGGGAAGCAGAAGAATGGATTCATCCTGAGGCACGACCAGGAGACCTTTCCGCCTGCACTTCTCCGCGACGCGGGTCGCGTAGTCCTCGTCGCCGAGATCCACGCCGACCGCGAGTCCTTTGATGCACAACGATGGCTTTTTCTCGAAATCCATAACCAGCAATCGCTCTACGATATAGAGGCTTATCTGGTCAACATTATCCAACAGCTTCTTCTTGTTCCGCGTGAGGTAGCGCAGAGTGGCTATCGCGACGGCAACGCTGCGCGGGTGCCATCCGAACGTCGACCAGATGTTGCCGTCCTCCTCCAGGGATTCTCCGACTTCTTCCGTCGTGATCATAGCACCGAGTCCCGCGACCCCGCCGGTGATTGCCTTCCCCAGGCAGATGATGTCCGGCTCGATGCCAAAATGCTCCGAGGCGAACACCTTGCCGGTGCGTCCGAGACCGCAGGCGACTTCGTCCATGACCAGCAACGTCCCGTATCTGTTGCACAGCCGCTGGAGCTCTTTCATGAAGACGCGTTCGGGAATCAGAACTCCGAGGTTTATGCTTATCGGCTCCATGATGAACGCGGCCACGTCTCGTCTCTTCAGCTGCGTCTCGATCTTGCGCAGCGCGTTTGCATCGAGTGGTGTATCGATCTTGTGGCAGTTCGGGAGAAGGTTCTTGTATTTCTGGCGATTTTCCGAATCGGCGATGGAGAGCGCGCCCAGAGTGTTGCCGTGATAGCTCCCTTCCACGGACAGAAATTTCCGGCGACCGGTGTGCAGCAGCGCCGCCTGCAGGGCCAGCTCCACTGCCTCCGATCCGCCCGTAGCACGAAAACATTTTGTCAGCTTGCCGGGCGCGAGTGCAGCGAGCATTCGGGCCAGCTCGCCCCACGGCTTGTACGAGTATTCGGGATACACGTAGTCCGGTCCCCGGTAGCGCTGAGCCGCGCGCGCGATCTCAGGGTTCGCCCAACCGAAGTTACCGACGCACCAGCCCATCACGAAGTCGATGTATTTTCTTCCCTTCGCATCGAAGAGGAAGCTTCCCTCCGCTCGCGCGACTTGTACTTGCGGTGACTCGGTCATGCCGAGGTATCGTTTTTCGGAGGCAGTGGCACTCATGCGTCGCGCAGTTTGCAAGAGAATTGCCGCTTGATGTCGGGTAGGCGTTATTGACCGACAGCTACCTCAGGTGCTTGATCCAATCCGCGATCGCCGGTGTCAGCTCGGGAACTATGGGAATGGTGGGATCGGTGTACAATCGCGCCTGCGCCATCCGGTCCTCGGTCGCAGCTCGGTAAACGTGGTTAGCGGCAGGAATGACGACGAGCTTGGCCGCGGGCTGAGCCGCCTGTAGGGCGTGAGCATCCACTTCACTGATTTGCAGGTCGTGGCCGCCCTGAACGATCAATACCGGAACGTGTGCACGGGCGATCTCCGCCGCCGGATCGTACTGTGCCCACGACTGCATGAATCTTCGATTTGCCGGAAGTAGAAGAGACTTCAATCCGGGATGGACATCGCCAGCCTCTTCTCCACGGAGGTAGCGCGCGGACGCCGAGTCCCATTTGAGAAGCTCTTCCGGCGGAAGCTGCTTTGACAACTGCTCGCGCAGCACCTGCATGATCGGGCGGCCAGCGCCCGAAAGCATCACGATCCCCGCAGCGGGCGCGCCGCGATTGGCAGACTGCAATACCAGCTCGGCACCCTCGCTGTGGCCGAGGAGGACGACCTTGGAGAATCGCCGGTCGGCAGCAAGCTTCCGTGCACCAGCGATCACATCGGCGACGAAGTCATCGATAGACGTCTGCGCGATGTTGAGCTTCTGAAGATTCTCCCCAACTGCCCTCTTGTCGTAGCGAACCGATGCGATGCCTGCATCCGCGAGCTGCCAAGCCAGGATCGCGTAGAGGTTGGAGTTGTTCTGCGCACGCAGCGGACCGGCGGAGTTGCCGTTTCTGTCAGTCGGTCCCGAGCCAGCGACGATCAGGGCAACCGGCAGTGGGCCGCTGTAATTCGCCGGCATCGTCAGCGTGCCCGGCAGCGTGAGAGCTCCGCTCTGAAACGCGAACGGCAATTCGATGACCGAGCGTGGCGGCAGCGTGTCGATGTGGCCGATGGGTGCGGCGACAGTCTGCGCCGCCATCGAGCCGACCGATGATGCGACAGAAAGAAATACGAGGAAAGTGCGACGAAGAGGAGTCATGACGAAACCGGTGTATGGGTGATCAACGAGAGGCGCTGGCAAGACTTTGTTCGCGCTTCCATTCGACGTACGAATAAATGAAGACCGTGGCTATGCAAACCAGGATGACTGTGAGTAGAACGATGTGCGCCCAGTGTTCCATAACGAGAGCGGCGAGCATGATGAGTATTCCGCCCGCAACGAGCAGATGCCCTCCAAGCCGATGGGTCTTCTCCCAGACGCGGTCGCTCGAAAGCGTCCACGGCGTTCTGATACCGACGAACCAGTTCGACCGCGCGCGCGGGAGAAGATTTCCTGTCACGACCAGGAGAACGCCAACTCCAATGGGGACAATGCGCTGAATGGCGACGGGATAACCGAGCGCAGCCCGCAGGATGACGACGTGCATTCCGAGCATGAAAAGCATGATTGCGACGACGATGCCTTCAAATGCTTCTCCGAACTTGGCGTAGTTGCTCCCGCGCGGATCGATTTTGGGAAGGATGATCACGAGAGCCCACATGCCGAGAAGGAAGATCGGAAGGCCCCATGCACCCCACATGCGGCCACTCCAGCCGTTGGGCATAGGCGTCGCCCCCTGCGGATGCGCCGAAAGCTCCCAGTGTGTTGGAATTCTGTCCGGAAGTCTCGGGTACACGACCGCAGACGCGATCACCGCGGCAACGACGATGAGCAACGGAATCCACTTACGCATTTGATCTCCGCGGGCGCAGCCACTTGATGAGGTGTTCGACGACGTCCTGAAACACTGTCGTATTAAGCTCGTAAACGACGTGCTGCCCGTTCTTCTCGCCGAGAATCAGCTGCGCGTCTTTCAGCACGCTGAGGTGCCGCGAGATGGTGGCCCAGCTGGTGCTGAATTTTTCGGCGATCTCCCCCGAGGTGCGAGGTCCTGAGCGAAGAAGCTCGAGGATCTCACGCCTGGTCGGATCGGACAGCGCTCGGAAAACATCGTTATTCATAGTAGTTAGTTAATTAGCCAAGTATCTAATTATCCTACGGTTCACTCTCTGTCAAGGTTTCAACCGGAATCAGAGCTGCTGCGCGGCTTCCGTCGCGAAGTACGTGACGATGAAGTCTGCTCCCGCCCGACGGATGCCGAGGAGCGATTCCATCATCACGCGATCCTTGTCGATCCAGCCGCGCTCGGCTGCCGCGCAGATCATCGCGTACTCGCCGCTAACCTGGTACGCCGCCACTGGATAGCCAGTCTCAGCTTTGACTCGCGAGACGATGTCCAGATAGGGGCCGGCCGGCTTCACCATTACCGCGTCCGCTCCCTCGGCGATGTCGGACAATACTTCCCTCATCGCTTCCTCGGCATTTCCCGGATCCATCTGGTACCCGCGACGGTCGCCCGATTGCGGCGCTGATTCGGCCGCTTCACGGAAAGGCCCGTAATAGGCTGACGCATACTTCGCGGCGTAGCTCAGTATCGACACACCAGAATGACCGTTGTCGTCCAGCGCGGACCTGATCGCCTGAACTCTGCCATCCATCATGTCACTTGGAGCAACAATGTCCGCACCTGCGCGCGCGTGGGAGAGGGCAGCGCGCGACAACAGTGCGAGCGTTGCGTCGTTGTCGACTTCCCCATCCTCGAGTACACCGCAGTGCCCGTGATCAGTGTACTCGCACATGCATACATCGGTGATCACGACCAGGTCAGGAATCTCTTTCTTGAGAGCGCGCACCGCGTTCTGGACTGCGCCGTTGTCGTCCCACGCCGACGATCCCGTCGCGTCTTTCGTCTCGGGAACTCCGAAGAGAATGATGCCGCCGACGCCGGCTTTTGCGGCCGCTTCGGCATCGCGGAGCATCTCGTCAACTGAAGTCTGGTTCACCCCGGGCATTGAACCCACCCCGCGACGCAGCTTCTTGCCGTCCCTAACGAAAACGGGCAGCACGAGCTGCGCGGCGGCGAGGTGCGTCTCGCGCACGAGGTTGCGGAGGGCGGCTGTTCGACGCAGGCGGCGCGGACGATATTGCGGAAAACTCGACACTGTTACTCTGGTTGCGGTGCGGGAAGTTTGGAAACCTGGCGCAGCTCCACGAGCAGGCTCGATCCACCCCTTGACCTGATCTCAGCGGCGAGCGCTTCGCCGGTCGACTCCGGGGAAGCAGAATCCAGCGCGCGTGACCCGCGCACTATGTGTCTCCCGCTCAAGTCCGCCAGCATACCATATAATGTAGGCCGTCCCGCTACTTCACTCACCAGCGCGCCGATAGGGACCTGACATCCTCCGTCGAGGCCGGCGAGAAAAGCGCGCTCCGCGCGCGTTGCAGTCGAGGTCGGATTGTGGTCGAGTCCCAAGCACAGCGCCCTCATCCGGTCGTCGTCGCTTCGCACCTGGATCGCGATCGCGCCCTGTCCCGGCGCGGGAAGCCATTCGGGCGGCTCGAGGAACATCGTAATCCGCTGCTGCACCTCCAGGCGAATCAAGCCCGCCGCCGCGAGTATGGCCGCATGGACCTTCCCTGTCTCAACCTTACTCAGGCGGGTCGGGACATTGCCCCGCAGCTCGACGACTTCCAGATCCGGTCTCTTCGCCATCAGCTGGGCCCGACGGCGCAAGCTCGATGTCCCGACCCTGGAGCCCGCGGGCAGATCCTCGAGATTCTCGGCGCCGGTCAGCCGGTTCACCACGAGTACGTCTCGCGGATCCTCCCGCTCGAGCTGCGCGGCTATCTCGAGACCGTCGGGAGACTCGGTAGGCAGATCCTTCAGGGAGTGAACGGCGCAGTCAATCTTCTTCTTCGCGAGCGCTACCTCCAGTTCGCGCGTGAACAGACCCTTGGCGCCAATCTCGGACAACGGTTGATCGAGCTTCTTGTCGCCGGTCGTTTTGAAGGTGACGAGCTCGGATCTTATTCCACGAGCGAGAAGTGCAGCTTCCACCAGGCGCGCCTGGCGAAGAGCGAGCTCCGAAGCGCGCGTTCCAATGCGGATGACTTCCGGGTCCCGCCTCGACTTAGGCGCCACGAAGTACCGCTGCGACGAGGCCCTCGATTGTCGATTCCGCTGCTTCGTGCTTCAGCTCGATGCCGGCGTCGCGCAACGCCTCGGACGTCTGGGGGCCGATCGATGCTGCGGGAACGCGCTGAGCAAGCTCGTCACCGACTGCATCGACGTATGCCCTCACAGCCGACGCGGAAGTAAACGTGACGAGATTTACTTGCCCCGCCTCGATCGACCGAGCCAGTCGCTTGGCACCCTGCCCGTCAGGAATCGACCTGTAGGCTTCAATGACATTCACTTCGGCACCCATCTCTTTCAATCCGTCGGGCAGAACATCACGAGCTCCCTCCGCTGTCACGTAAAGCACGCTCGACCCAGGCACGTCGTCTTGCTCGCCCATCAATTCCAGCAGACTCTCGGCGACAAAGCGCTTCGGAATCAGATCGACCGCAATTCCGTGCTCGAGCAGCGCACCAGCGGTCGCCGGCCCAACAGCAGCGATTTTGAGCCCAGCCAGCGCGCGCGCGTCGCGACCAGCGCCGAGAAACTGCTCCCAGAAAATCGCGACCGCGTTCTGGCTCGTGAAAATCAGCCAGCGATACTTCGCGATTTGGGCGATTGCAGAGCGGAGCGGAGACAGATCGAGCCGCGCGATCTGGGTCGCCGGCATCTCGATGACATCGGCGCCGAGGTCGCGGAGCTTCTCGCTAAGCAGCGGGGCTTGCTGAGTCGCGCGGGTGACGACGATCCGCTTGCCGAAGAGCGGTCTTTGCTCGAACCAGTTCAGCTCGTCTCGAAGGACTACCGACCACCCGATCACCGTGATCACCGGCGCGGTCAAACTCTGCTCTTCAGCTTTGGATGGGAGGGTGTCGAGCGTAGCCACTACGGTTCGCTGCTTGGGAAGCGTTCCCCACTGGATGGCCGCCGCCGGAGTCTCGGCGGGCATTCCGCCCTCGATCAGCGCGTCGGCGATGTTGCGGAGAGTTTTCACTCCCATGTACAAGACAATCGTGCCGCCCGACTTGGCCAGAGCCGCCCAGTTCGTCTGAGTGTTGGGTTTGGCCGGATCTTCATGACCAGTCACAAAAGTCACAGAGGTCGCGATCCCCCGATGGGTGACAGGAATCCCCGCATACGCTGGTGCAGCGATACCGGCTGTGACTCCCGCGACTATCTCGAACACCACCGAAGCGTCATTCAGGTCCTGTG
>JAXDME010000189.1:0-5022 GCA_034666285.1 Gemmatimonadaceae bacterium
CGTAAGGAAGCAGTCTCTGAGGAGCCGCTCGGTATCATCATCTCCAGGGGAGACAAGACGGAGCCAACGCCGGTTTTTTCCGCTTATGTCTGGGGACCTGTACCCGACGCAGAAGCTGAGTCCGCAACCAGAGCGGCCTAGCCGCTACTATAAAAGAAAAGAAGAAGGTCGAGGCCCCGCCATGAATGGCGGGGCCTTTTTTTGTAGTCCCGTAACGGGTGTCAATCTTGCCCGACTGGTGCGCGTGGAAGAATCCGCCCCAAACTGGGAAGGCGAGCGGCACGCCCTTCTGGCCCAGCGCATCTCCGACATCGGACTGGCGATTCGGGGGACGCTGCTCGAGAAGCTCGTCAACCAGCTTTACGAGGAGCTCGCCGCCAAGGGATTGGACTTTCGTCCCCCCGTTTACCTCAGCGACCAATGGGGTTGTCCCGACGGGATACCGCTGATCGGGGTCCCGTTTTATCTCGCCGACGCCCGCCTTTCCAGGATCGAAGAAGACTACTCGACGACCGTCGAGGGGGAAGAAGAGTCAATGCGATATCTTCGTCATGAAGCCGGGCACGCGTTCAACTACGCGTACCGCCTCTACGACCGGCCAGACTGGCGCAAGATGTTCGGACCTTACTCGCGACCGTACCGCGAGCGATACCGGGCCGATCCATTCTCCCACGATTTCGTTCGACACATACTCGGCTGGTACGCGCAAAAGCATCCCGACGAGGATTTCGCGGAGACGTTCGCGGTGTGGCTCACGCCTGGCATAGATTGGCGTCACGCGTACGAGGGGTGGGGTGCGCTGACCAAGCTGGAGTACGTGGACAGAGTAATGAAAGAAATTGCCCACCAGGTCCCCGAGGTTCCGGAGCCGTCGGAAGACGATCTCCCGGTGACGGCGATGCAGTACACTCTCGCTGAGCACTACCAGGACAGCGAGGAAACAATTCCTATCCGCGATCCGCGAATCTTCGACGGAGATCTGAAAACAATTTTTGCCGACGCGCAACATGCCCCTGGCGCCGTATCAGCGACGGACTTCCTCGCGCGTCACAAGCGCGAGATCGTGACCCGAATTTCTTATTGGACTGGTGAAAATACATCCGTCGTGCGACAGTTCGTTGACTTTCTCGCTCAGCGCGTGGCACTGCTCGAGCTGAAGCTTGCCGGCCTCGAAGCGGCTACGCTCATAGAGCTCACAGCATTCGGCACAGCAGTGATGATGAACTACAGACACACGAACGCGATCGACGGAACCGACCTGACAGACGATAAGTGAAGATCACCGTACTGCACAGCAAGGATGCGCTCGATCCGCCGGTCGATCCGATTCTCGATCAGCTGGACGCGGCGCTTGCCAGCAACGGCCACACATCCCGGCGGCTCGCCGTCGACGACGCGGTGCAGCCGTTGATCGACGAGCTGACGAGCGAGCAGCCCGACCTCGTGTTCAATCTGGCGGAATCGTTTCGCGGAAAGAGCGCTCTCGAATCGAACGTCGCGGCGCTTCTCAATCTGATCGACCTGCGCTACACCGGCTCCAGCCCGGCTGGCCTCATCCTGGCTGGAGACAAGACGCTCACGAAAAAGGTGCTCGCATTCCATGGAATCCTGAGCGCCAAGTTTGCCACGATGTATCGCGGGCAGGTCGACTGGGCGGGGGATATCAACTTCCCGCTTTTGGTGAAGCCGCCACAGGAGGATGCATCGCTGGGCATCACCCAGAAGTCGATCGTCAACAACGTGAAAGAACTGCTCGACGTCATGGGCGGCACGCAGCAGGAATATCAGTCTCCGGTGCTCGTCGAGGAGTTTATTGACGGCCGGGAGTTTTATGTGGGAGTGCTCGGCAACAGCAAGGTAGAAGCGCTGCCGATCATCGAGCTGGATTTTTCGAAGTTCCCGGCCGGCTTGCCAAGGATCGCGAGCTGGGAAGCCAAGTGGGGAGATGACGGCGACGAAAAGGGCGCGGAGTTCGAAGGAACGGAATCTGTGTTTCCCACAGATCTGCCCGAGGAGCTCGCCGCGAAAATCCAAAAGGTGGCCATAGACTCCTTCCAGGCGCTCCGCCTACGGGATTATGCGCGTATCGATCTCCGCGTCACGTCCAAGGAAGAGATCTACGTGATAGAGGCCAACCCGAACTGCTACCTCGAAGCGAAGAGCGAGTTCGCACGGGCAGCGCAGAAGGGCGGCATGGAGTACCCCGCACTTATCGAGAGAATCGTGCAGCTGGCGAGCGCCCGATACTCGAGGTGACTTCAGAGAAGCAAAAAAGCCGGCGAGATCGCCGGCTTTTCCGCGTGCTTTGGCTCGAGTGGGCTACCGCCGCTTACGCGCGCCCTTGCGGGCCGACGAACTCCGAGCTGCCTTCTTTCTCGCACGCGTGCGCGCGCCCTTACGTGCCGATGCGCTACGGGCCGCTTTGCTCCGCTTGCGTGTTCCGGCGGCTTTCTTGGCCGCTGCCTTGCGACCACGTTTCTTCGCTGCTGCCATGTTGTCTCTCCACGATGAATTCGAACTCTCACCAGCGCCCCGATGGAACCGGCGAGTCCTGCATCGCGTCCTGACCAGCACGCGTGTGACAAAACAACTTCGTCCCGCCTCGATCTTTCCTGCTTTTGCAGACACGACGAGCTCGCAATCACTTATCGTGACTCGTCGCGAATATAGAATGCAAGAGATGTGCGTGCAATCCTTTTTGGCAGCGATTGCCGCAACGCAATCATCACTTCCAAAAGCGTCTCGTCGCTATCAGGTTAGAATTCCGCGCATGGAAGAAAACTTTTTTCTCGCATCACAACGGAGTAGCTGCACGTGAAAGCGCTGGTAAAAGAATCCGCAGCGCCGGGCTTCAGGCTCAAGGACGTTCCGGAGCCGAGGATCCGCGAGGATGAAGTTCTGATACGCGTGCGACGCGCCGGTGTGTGCGGCACCGACGTTCACATTTACGACTGGGATGCGTGGGCGAAGGGGCGCTGCAAACCTCCGTTCGTCGTCGGACACGAATTCGCAGGCGATGTCGTGCAGGTGGGGCGCCTCGTCACGGACGTCAAGGAAGGAGACCGCGTCACCGCAGAGGGGCACATCGTCGACGGCCGGTGCCTGCTCTGCCGAACGGGCAACTCGCACGTGTGTCCCTACACGAAGATCATTGGTGTCGACCGTGATGGCTGCTTCGCTGACTACATCTCCATGCCGGCTACCAACGTCTGGCATCTCGACGACGAGATCTCCTTCGACATAGGGGGAATCCACGATCCGATGGGTAACGCGTTCCACACCGTGCTCACCGCGGACATTCCCGGGTCTGTGGTGCTGATCACGGGCTGCGGACCGATCGGAATATTCGCCGCCGGCATTTGCAAAGTCGCGGGAGCGTCGCGCGTAATCGCGACCGATGTGAATGACACCAGGCTCGCGCTGGCCAAGCAAATGGGGGCCGACGACGCGGTTCATCCGGATCAGGCCGAGCAAATCGTGAAAGCCACGACGGGTGGTCTGGGCGCGGACGTGGTGCTGGAGATGTCGGGAGTACCAGCGGCGATCCACCAGGCCTTCGCGCTCGTGCGAGTCGGCGGGAGGGTGCAGATGCTCGGCATTCCGTCCAAGAAGGTGGATTTCGATCTGGCCACGGAAGTGATCTTCAAGGGTCTCACCATCTATGGAGTGGTGGGCCGTCGCATGTATGAGACGTGGCACCAGATGACGCGCTTTCTCCGTTCCGGAGAGTTCGACCCGACGCCGGTGATCACGCATCGCTTCCCACTCTCCGAAGCGGACGCCGCGATCGCCGCGATCAAGTCCGGTGAGGCTGGCAAAGTGATCTTCGAGATTGCCTGAATCCATCGCACACCCGAGAGGCTGAAGTGGCGCTGAACACGAACTTCGATTCCGAGCTCAAAGACGCAATCGACAAGCTGAAGCAGGACAAGGTTTACAAGCGTCTCAACTATCTCGCATCACCGCAGGACGCGCGCGTCGAGATGGAAGGACGCGGAGAGATCATCATCCTTTCATCGAACAACTACCTCGGCTTGTGCAACGAGCCGGGCGTTGTGGATGCGGGCGTAGAGGGACTGAAATTTTTTGGAGCTGGCACGGGCAGCGTTCGTTTCATCTGCGGCACATTCACGATTCACCGGGATCTGGAACAGGCAATTGCGGATCTGGTGGGGACCGAGGGCGCTCTCAGCTACGTATCGGCGTGGAACGCGAACGAAGGACTCACCGCCACGATCGTCGAGCAAAATGATTTCGTCGTTTCGGATGCGCTCAACCATGCGTCGATCATCGACTCCATCCGGCTGGCCAAAGCAATTACCAAGTGCACGACGGCTGTCTATCAGCATTCGGATCTGGACGACCTCAGGTCGAAGCTGGAGACCGCCAAGAGCGCGCGGAGGCGCATCATCTGGACCGACGGCGTCTTCTCGATGGAAGGAAGCATCGCGAAACTGCCCGAGATACTTCAGCTCGCCGAAGATTACGACGCCATAGTCGCCGTCGACGATTCGCACGGGACCGGCGTTCTCGGCGCTACGGGGCGCGGAACCGCGGAGCATTTCGACGTCCTCGGCGAGGTGGATATCATCACGTCCACACTGGGCAAGGCGCTGGGTGGAGCAGCAGGAGGGTTCGTGGGTGGGAGTGCGGCGCTCTGCGACATGCTCACTCAGCGCTCCCGCCCGCAACTTTTCTCGAACGCGTTGCCACCCACGGTTGCGGCGAGTGCGCTCGGAGCAATTCAGCATCTGGAGCACAATCCGCAGCTGGTTCAGAAGCTTCGTGACAATACCCGGTATTTCCGCGGGGCGATTACGGAGGCCGGTTTCAAGCCCCTTCCCGGAGAGACCCCGATCGTCCCTATAATCGTGGGTGAGACGGCCACCGCCATAAAAATGAGTGACATGTTGCTGGACGAAGGCGTCTTTGTGACAGGGTTCGGCTTTCCGGTCGTACCTCAAGGGCAGGCGCGTGTGCGCTGTCAGCTCAGCGCTGCCCATTCACGCGACGATCTCGATC
>JAXDME010000190.1:0-6136 GCA_034666285.1 Gemmatimonadaceae bacterium
GCACCAGCCCCCTGTACGCCTTGCGGGAATGCTTCAAGCATGGCTTGGCGCCGATCCCCGGCAACGTCTACGGGGTTCTCTCGCTGATCGTGTGGTCGCTGATCATCATCGTCAGCATCAAGTACATCGTCTTCATCATGCGAGCGGACAACAACGGCGAGGGAGGCATCCTCGCCTTGCTCGCTCTGATCCTCCAGAAGCAGCGACGAGACGCCGACACACTTCGTCGCAAGATGATCATCGCGCTCGGCCTCATCGGCGCAGCCCTGCTATACGGGGATGGTGTGATAACGCCAGCGATCTCGGTCTTGAGCGCCGTCGAAGGTCTTGAAGTCGTGGCGCCTTCGTCCGGGACCCTCGTCATTCCTATTACGATCGCGATCCTGTTGGTGCTCTTCTTCTACCAGAAAAAGGGTACTGCCAAGGTCGGTCGGATATTCGGGCCAGTCATGGTGATATGGTTCGTCACCATAGGCGTGCTGGGAATCCGCGAGATCATGCTCGCCCCGCAAATTATGGCGGCTCTGAATCCGTGGTACGGCCTCCGATTTTTCGTCGATCACGGTCCTTCGGGCTTCGTGCTCCTCGGAGCGGTAGTCCTTGCAGTGACTGGCGCGGAAGCGCTGTACGCGGACATGGGACATTTTGGAAAGCGTCCCATCCGTCTCGCGTGGTCGGGTCTGGTGCTCCCGTGTTTGCTCGCCAACTACTTCGGCCAGGGAGCTCTCATACTCCGCGAGCCGAGTGCCGCGGTGAATCCCTTCTACCTGCTGGCGCCAAGGGCGGCGCTGTATCCGATGATTGCGCTGGCGACTATAGCCGCGATAATCGCATCGCAGGCGCTGATATCCGGCGCGTTCTCGCTCACCCAGCAGGCAGTGCAGCTCGGATATAGTCCCCGCGTTCAGATCGTTCACACATCGCAGCAGGACACCGGACAGATATTCGTGCCCGAGGTGAACCGGGCGCTCGCGCTCGGCTGCATTTTCGTGGTGCTGTACTTCCAGTCTTCCAGCGCGCTCGGCGCGGCTTACGGAATTGCAGTCACCGGCACGATGGCGATCACGACGATCCTGTTCTACGTGCTGGCGAGGTCGCACTGGCAGTGGAGCATCTGGCGGGCAGGCGCGCTTACCGCGTTTTTCCTGATCATCGATCTGGCTTTCTTCGGCGCCAATCTTCTCAAGATCATGCAGGGCGGCTGGGTGCCTCTCGCAATTGGGCTGGGAATCTTCGTGCTCATGACGACCTGGCAGCGTGGAAGACTGATCGTGCGCAGCCTGCTGGTCGACGCATCGATTCCGCTCGATGCGCTGCTGAAGGATCTTGGTGACGACAATCCCGACAAGCGATTCAAGCCAGCGCGCGTGCCGGGGACCGCGGTGTTTCTCACGTCAGAATCTAAAGACGCCCCACTGGTGCTGCTTCACCATCTCAAGCACAACAAGGTGCTGCACGAAAACGTGGTGCTGCTATCGATTCTGGTGGCACAGGTGCCTGAGGTTCCGATCACCGAGCGAGTGGAGGTGACCTGTTTCCCTCACAATTTCTCGCGCGTCAAAGCCAAGTACGGCTTCATGCAGACGCCGAACGTGCCGGAAGTCCTCGCGCTGGCCACCGAACGGGGTATCATCGCCAAACCCGCGGAGACGACGTACTACCTGGGCCGCGAGAATCTCATTCCGTCGGGGACGAAGCCGATCGCAAGCTGGAGAAAGCATCTCTTTATCTTCATGCAGCGCAACGCACGCCCGGCCACTGAGTTTTTTGGGATTCCGCCGAACCGGGTGGTCGAGCTCGGCGCGCAGATGGAGTTCTAGGCGACCCTACTCCTCGCCTCGACGCAGCCTCTCGATCTCGCGCCGGTCCTTTTTCGTCGGACGCCCGCGATCGTAGCCGGGAACAGACTGCGCCGCTTTTACCTGGACCTGCATTGCTTCCCGTGCTTTGCGCCCGTCGGCGCTCTCTTCGTAGAGCGTCGCCGCGAACGAAGCCGGTCCGCGGCGCTCTGAAACTGCGCGGACTTTGAGCAGGTGCTGGTAAGGACCGAGGCGGATCATGAGCGAATCGCCCGCCTGGAGCAGCTTCGCGCGTTTTGCCCTCTCACCGTTGACCTCGACCTTTCCCTTCTCGACGGCTTCGGCAGCGAGCGACCGCGTCTTGAAAAACCGTGCTGCCCACAGCCATTTGTCGAGCCGTACCTTGATTTCGTCGCCTTCACTCATCCCTTCGTTGCCCCTGCCAAGGGTTCGGAGTCATCAAGATAAGCGAGATCCCACGATGGGGTGCGTCCATGGTCGAAGACAACTGGGCAAACCAGCTCAAGAAAATCGAACGGGAGTTCGACGGACTTCCGCCCGAACCGTCGCCTGCAGTTCAGAAAATGCAGAGCGAAGCGGAGCGCCGCGCCAAAGAAAGGGCGCAGCAGCGCACCGCTATGTTCGGCGCTGGAGCGCGATTGGTTCTCGTATTCGCACTGGGCGCAGCGATCGCCATATGGCCGTACTCGCGCGAGTGCGGGTGGGGATGGTTCGGCTATGTAGGCGTCGAAGCGGTGATCGTTGCCGGTGGGTTATGGGTCGCGGTCACCACCTGGCGTGGACGCCTTCCGAAAATGCACGCATTCTCGCTACTCATCGTTCTGACAGGATTGGTGTTGATCGCCGCCGAACTGCTGCCGAGGATCGGCTATGCGGCGACTGACCCAAGACATCCTCCCCTGATGTGGTGTCCGGTAACGACGAGCCCGCCACCGGCGGTGACGATGATCGACGCCCACCCGTTGATCGCGACGACGAACGCGCTGCCAGACACTACCCTGCTCGAACAGCGCGTTCATTACGCGACGGAGTCTCTCGGGAGCCGCTGGAAGGAGAGCACTGACGATCTCGCCAGACAGCTCCGTCCGCAGCAAGCTGCCCTGGAGCAGACGCTGCACCGCGAGCTGCGTTTGCGCCGAGAGCCCTGACCGCCCTTTCCGTTACGGGTTGCGGCGCCAGTTGGGGTCGAGTTGCATCATGCCTTCACCCCCGGGAAATCCGATCCTGAATCGATTGGCAGAGCGTGTGAGCTCGCTCGCCTTTCCGGCAACAACTTGTACGTCTCGGAATCTCCCGCCGGAATAGATCCGCAAACTCACCCGGTTTCCCGGCGTGAGCTTCTGCACTTCGCGGCTCAGTCGATGCGTTGCCACTTCGTTTGAATACGAATCGTCGATGTCGCCGGCCGGAGTACGAAGGTCGACGCCATTTATCGACGCGATGCGATCACCTTCTATTATGCCGGCCGCCTCGGCTGGACCTTTGGGCGTGACACCTTCAACGAAGACGCCCAGCGTATCGCGAAGTGTGCCCGTCGCGCGAAGCTCGATGCCGAGCGCCGCGCGTTTGGCCATCGCAGAATCCATTCGCAGGAACATTCTGTTGCCGAACATCGAGTCGCCGGAGAAGCGCCGGAATACTCGGCACTCCGTACGCCCGTCCGAGTATTTCGTGCACGTGGAGTCGGGCTGGCCCTTGGCCGTCTGCGCATGGAGTGTCCCCGCGGACAGGGCAGCTATCGCGGAAACGAGCAGTAATGCTTTCATCGTGTCTCCTTGATGGTTCTGTGCCATAGGACATCGAACCTCGATCAAGGGTTGCCGGTGCAAAACGGGACGAGTCCGGCGATATTGAGATATGTCTACGACGCTCGAGCCCCCCAAAGCGCCGACCAGGAGCCCGGAGATCGACGTCCACTCCTTCGAGCATCATTGGCAGGACGAAGCCGATGCTGCGTACCTGTATCGACTGTTGGCCGCCGCGGAGCCCGACCCGAAGAAGAAGGACACCTATTCGAGGCTCGCGGACGTTGAAGATCGGCACGTCGTAGTCTGGAGAGACCTCCTGACGGCGCATGGTCACCCGCCGCCGAACTTCCGCCCCAGCGGACGGGCGAGACTGCTCGCAAGACTCGGACGGTGGTTCGGTCCTGGCTTCCTGCTGCCGATGCTGCTCGAAGAGGAGGGTCGCGAGGTCAAGGCTTATCTCGACATGCACCGCGAAACTCCTCGGGGCGCGCCCGGAGGGCCGGAGGCCCTGCTCCTCGCGCGAGAATCAGCAGAGCACGCGACCACGCTCGGGGAAATTTCCGGAAAGGGTGGCGAGCCGTGGCACAAAACGTCCTCGGGCGGATTCCTGCGCAATGTCGTGTACGGGTTCAACGACGGACTCACGGCCAACTTCGGGCTCGTTGCCGGCGTGATTGGCGCGGCGACAGTGAATCAACATCAGGCGGTAGTCGTTGCCGGAGTGGCGGGACTGATTGCAGATGCTCTATCGATGGGATCGAGTGGATATCTCGCGAGCAAGAGCGAGCGCGAGGTCTATGAGTATGAGATCTCGATGGAGAAGGCCGAGGTCGAGCTCATGCCGGAGATCGAGCGCGACGAGCTCGCGATCATTTACGAGACGAAGGGGATGGACCGCGACTCCGCGCACGCTCTCGCGACGCGGGTGATGGCTGACCCTGCGCTGATGCTCAAGGAGCAGGTGCAGGAGGAGCTCAAGATCGGCGAGTTCAGCATGTCGCCACTGCGCGAGGGATGGATCACGGGCCTCGCGACCGCGTTTGGAGCGGCGATCCCTGTATTTCCGTTTCTCGTCTGGCAGGGCACGACGGCGATAATAATCTCGTTCGCGGTCTCGATGCTCTCCCACTTTCTCGTCGGCGCGGCGCGATCAGTCTTTACCGGACGTTCGGTTTTCCGCTCGGGATTGGACATGTTCGTCGTCGGTGTCGGCGTTGCCGCGGTTGGCTACTTCTTTGGTGGTTGGGTGGGCAGAAGACTCTAGCGAGCCGCTACACCACTTGTGCTCCCCTGCGTAGCGCGAGGGCCCGAAGCATTATCGCTCCGAGTCCGATGCACGCCGCGATCAGGGAAATGAGGGGTCCAACCACAGGGATGATCTGCACCGCGAGCACCAGGATCCCGCCGATTAGAAAGCTCAGAAGCACACCCTGGCGTCCAGCGCGAGTGCGTCCGCCAAGCAGCAGCCGGCCTACCCAGATTGCGAAAGGAACAGTGCTCAGGTACACGACGACCGCGTAGAGGAGAGCCGTGACGATCGCGAGCGGTATTCCGATCACCGTAGCCGCCGCGATGACGATCCCGAGCGGGACGAGAACGAACCATCCGAGGCCCACGAGTCCAGATCGGAATGGGCGCTCGGGAATGATTGCTGCTGCGTCAGTCGTGAAGCGGGGGATGAGAGCCACCACAACACCGCCGACAACCAGGAAGCCGAGTATCCAGAGCCAGTGAGTGAGGCTCCATCTCGTCGATACCGGAAGCGCAGTAATAGTTCCCGAAATGCGCGCGGCGCGGTCTATGTGGACCTTTCCCGCCGGCACGCGATAGCGAAGGTTCCCCGTGATGACTGCACGCGGGCCAACGTGGAGCTCATCGCCTCGCACTTCGACATCGTGCCCCACGGCGCCATTCAGCGTGACGCTAGCGGCCGATGCGAGGAGGTTGCCGCGGACGATACCGGTAATCCAGATATTCCCGCCGACTAGATACGCGTTTCGCCCGATGTCTGCCGTGGAATCGAGCGTGACGCTCCCGCTGGCGATGGTGGCGTTGCGATCCACGATTCCCGAAATGTGAATCTCACCGCCCGCCGCCCGGATCGAACCGTGGATTCGTCCGCCTATCTTCTGGTTCCCGGCTACCCCGAGATAATCCCCGCCGATTCCCGTCGAGGTTTCCACCTCCCGTCCAACGATGATGGCGTCACCAGACACGGTGTCACTCGCGGTCAGGTAGGTCGAGCCGGACGAGATCACATCCTCGCCAAGCCGCGTGAAGGTCCGCTCTCCGGAGCCATGACAGGAGAGCGTTGACGCGACTAGCATGGAGCCCAACATAGCGAGAATGAAACGGGGAGGAGCCTGGAATACCATGGGTCGCTCCGGCTGAGACACGAGGGGAAGCGCGACGACTCGTGAATGTTGGCCGGACCTGGTGATACCGCAAGCGCAGATCATCTGACCCGGTCCCGCCTTCGCGACCGGTGGCATCCTCTACTGGTGCCGAGTAGCTCTTTTTTGCTACCATCATTGATGCCACCACGACCATACGTTCTCGCCGAAGCCA
>JAXDME010000191.1:0-3458 GCA_034666285.1 Gemmatimonadaceae bacterium
TGTCGAGGTCCGGAAGCTTTGATGACTCCTCTCCCAGAGGACAAAAGGTATCAAAACCCTTCGCTCTAGTCCACTGTCCGTCGCTCTTCTGGAGGTCTCTAGCGGTTACATCGTTCACCGCGATTATGCCCCTGATTCCACGTGCCGCATCCAATTCAGACACCCAGGACAGGGTCTTCCCTACAACAACCCCGATTTCCCCTTCGTGCTCCACCTTAGACGACGCTCCGGGCAGCCTGATCGGATCATTCTCCCAGACTACGCTCGATGGGGGCTTCAAAAACAGCAACGGTTCCTTCGGAACTTCGTTGCCCAGCTCCTTTGCGTGTTCGCGATAGTTGCGACCAACGCAGACGATTTTTCCGGGACGGTATTTCGTGGTGGGCATCTCAGTGGTTAGTCACGAGTAGAAGTCCTGCAGTTGCTTGACGATCGTTTTCCACGGTCCGAACACTCGACGAGCCGGAGGGAGGTCCCGCAGCAGCGCTCGGCCGTACCCCTTGTTCACCGCGCGTGGATCTACCAGCACAATAACGCCGCGATCGGTCGCTGTGCGGATCAATCTTCCAAATCCCTGCTTCAGACGCAGCGCCGCGTGCGGCACCATGTATTCCGCGAATGCGTCGCCGCCGCGCTCGACGATCGCCTCGCAGTGCGCTGCGGTAACCGGCTCGGTGGGCACCCGGAACGGCAGTCGCGCGATGACCAACCCCTGGAGCGCACGACCGGGAACGTCGACGCCCTCCCAGAAAGAAGCTGTGCCGAGCAGCACGGCTCGCCCCGACTCGCGGAAGTTTCGGAGAAGATTGTCACGCGTGTCCTCGCCGTGGACGTAAAGTGGACGGATGCGCTCCACTCCGCGTGCGCGTAGCTCGTTCGCCGCCGCTCTGACGTCGCGGTGGCTGGTGAAGAGGGCGAACACTCCGCCGTCCGCAGCACCGGTGACGTCGATGATGCTTCGCACGACGGCCTGCATGTGTCCTGATGAGTCGACGTTCGGCGCTGGCGCGTCCGTTGGCACCATGAACAACGCGTGAGTCGGATACTCGAACGGCGATGGGAAGATCTCCGTCACCACGTTCGTGTCCTTCGCATCAAGTCCCAGGCGGCGCGACAGAAAATCGAATCGTGCATCGCTCGTGAGAGTCGCGCTCGTCAGAATCGCCGTCTCGACTTTCTTGAACAGGTCTTCGCGGAGAATCGGCGCGAGATCCAGCGGCACTGACATCACAGCGACATTTCCGTCACGCCCCCGCTGCTCTACCCACCTCACCATCGGCTCGCCCGCGGGCGGACGCAACGTGCTCTCGAGCGCAAGCGCGGCCCCTTCCAGACGACGTCCGACTGCTGCCATCTCTGCGATGAGCGGCATGACCGCTTCGTCAGGTTTTTTCGCGCCCTCCATTCGGGTGCGCACCATCTCGAGTCCCGATTTAAGCATCGTGATCTCACCGAGCAGATCGGTGAGTGCCGCGGCGAGTCCCGCGTTCCAGATTGGGTCCTGTGCAAAATCCGCCGTGAGCCGTTGGACCAGCTCACCCCGCATTTGCAGGTAGCTGTGAAGTAGATCGAAAAGGAATGTCCCCTTCTCCCGCGCCGCGTCCACGCTCGGTAGCAGACTCTTTCGGACGATGTCGAGACTCGCCGTGTTCAGCAGATCTGGCGCTGCCACGAGCCTGGATTCCAGAGCATGCAGCAGTCCGCGGCTGACGCGTGTGCCCGCGCCGTGACGAGTGAGTCGCGAGAAAAGCTGCTGTAGACCTCGCCGGCTGACCGACGTGCCGAGGTGAGCAGCGGCCGCGTCCTCAACGTGATGTGCCTCGTCGATCACGATTCGCGTGTACGCGGGAATCACGGCGGTATCTTCCCAGTTCTGCTGCGCGCGGCGCACCGCGACGTCCGACATCAGAAGATGGTGGTTAACCACCACGACGTCGGCCTTCGCGGCTGCGCGTCGCGCCTGGAAGAGAAAGCACGCGCCGTAATGCGGGCATGCCGATTTGCGGCAGAGATCCGGCTCGGCGGCCACTTCGTCCCAAACCTCTGGGCGCGGCGGCGACGTAAGATCGGCCAGCGATCCATCGGTCGTTTGCTCCGCCCACTCGGCAATCGCATCGAGCTCGGCGCGCGAGTCATCCGCGAGAAGTGTGGACGCGAGGAGCTTGCTCTGCGCGAGACGCAGCAGGCAGACGTAGTTCCGCCATCCCTTGAGGAGTGCGAATCGAACCTCCTGCTCTCCCTCGAACGCTTTCGCCAGAAACGGGAGGTCCTTTCGGACAAGCTGCTCCTGGAGATTTATGGTGTTGGTCGACACGACGGTCCGCTCGCCGTTGTTGGCAGCCCAACGCAGCGCCGGCACCAGGTACGCTAGCGATTTTCCGACACCAGTTCCCGCTTCCAGCAAACCCACTCCGCCGTCGTTGTAGAGATCCGCTACGACGCCGGCCATTTGGCGCTGGCTCTCCCGGTCTTCGTACTGTGCCAGCACCCCGGCGACCGACCCGGTGGGACCAAGGTCATGCTCTACGGCGTCGCGGTCGAGCGGAATGCGTTCGCGCTGGTCGGCGACTTCCTCGACCACTGGAGATATGGGCGTGTAAACAATCGGGACGTCCCACTCCGGCCGCGCAATCATGATTCGCCCTCGTGGGCGAGCTTGTATGCCAGGTTCCGCGGAGCGCCGAGGCCGGACATCAGGTGCTCCATGACATCGCGAGGAGCGTTCCCAGTGGCGCGCAGCTTCCTCGCCGCGTCCCTCAGATCGGTTTCCGACACAACCGGCTTCTCGGCGCCCGCGATCACCAGCACAACTTCTCCCTTTGGATCCACGTCCTTGTATACGCCCGCGAGCTCGCCCACGCTGCCGCGCTTGAACTCCTCGAATTGTTTGGTCAGCTCTCGCGCGACGACTGCCGCCCGCTCACCAGCACCAGCCTCCGCCAGAGCGTCGAGCGTGGCGCCAACGCGATTGGCGGCTTCGAACATCACGACCGTCGAGTGCGATGCGACGACGTCAGCGATCATCTCGGTCCGCTCGCGTCCCTTGCGCGGAAGAAATCCCATGAAGGTGAATCGTTCGAGCGACATTCCTGAACCGACGATCGCCGCCAACACCGACGAGGCGCCAGGAATTGGTACTACCGCGAGATTTGCCTCGACGGCTGCTGCGACCAGTCGCGAGCCAGGGTCGGAGATGAGCGGAGTTCCCGCATCCGAAATCAATGCGATAGAATCTCCGGCGCGAAGTCTCGCCACGAGCTTCGGGGTCTCCTGCGCTTCGTTGTGCTCGTGATACGACTTGAGCGGGGTCGAGATTCCGTAGTGATCGAGCAGGCGGCGCGAGTGGCGCGTGTCTTCCGCTATGATCAGCGCGGCCGAAGAGAGGACCTCGACCGCGCGATGCGTCATGTCTCCCAAATTGCCGATGGGAGTGCTTACCAGGTACAGAGTCCCCGCGC
>JAXDME010000192.1:0-3569 GCA_034666285.1 Gemmatimonadaceae bacterium
TTCGGCGTGACGGCGAGATCGATTTCGGGTTGTGACGAAACTGACATTTATCCTCCGGTCCTGCTTGAAATTTAGGCAGATGCCATTAGTCGGGGTAGTGTTGCCGTTAGGCGGAATCGCCCACAGGTACACCCATTCCGGCCAGTGTTGCTGGCTCCTCCCGGAACGATCTCGCGATCCAGGCGAATGCGACCACAGCTATCGCCAACATTACCAGGCCTTCCAGCATATTGCCGAGAACCAGCTTACCGATCCCGAACAGAGTTGAATACACTGCGACGATTCCAGCGATCCAGTTCGTCCAGGCCAGCGCGCCGCCAGGGATGCTCTCTCGGCCGAAGCCCGCGCGCTCGGAGACCTTTGCCCAACCCGGGCCACCGGGGCGCACTCGACGGTAGAATGCTTCGAGCACCCTGTCAGGCTCTGGTTTGGTGGCAAAGGTCACCCCTAACCAGACGACTGTACTCACCACTACGGTAACGATCATGACCCAGGCGTCGGCCCGGAGGTCGCCAGCGGGGAAGCGGGGCTTGAGAATGTTGATTGCCGCAATTGAGACGATGAAGGAGGCGAGCATCGCACTGATCTCGCTCCAGGCGTTGATCCGCCACCAGTACCAGCGAAGAATCAACACGAGCCCTGTGCCTGACCCGAGCGCGAGCAGGAATTTCCAGGCGCCTTCGATGGTGCCGAGGTAGTGCGTAACGACCGCCGAGGCGAGAAAGAGAAAGACCGTAGCCCACCGCGAAATCGACACGTAGTGCTTTTCCGTGGCTGTGCGGTTGAGGAATCTCTTGTAGAAATCGTTGACTAAGTAGGAGGCGCCCCAGTTGAGCTGAGTTCCGACCGTCGACATGTAAGCAGCGGCAAATCCCGCCATCATGAAGCCACGCCACGGAGTCGGTAACAGGTCCACGAATGCCTGGACGTATGCGGCCTCGTGGTCGTGCGTCGGCCCGATTCCGGCTGGGTAGAGAAGAACCGTGCAGAGTCCGGTGATGATCCACGGCCACGGCCTGATTGCGTAGTGCGCGACATTGAAAAAGAGAGTAGCAAGCACACCATCGCGCTCGGTCTTCGCGGAAAAGATTCGCTGGGCCACGTAGCCGCCGCCGCCAGGCTCGGCGCCCGGGTACCACGCTGCCCACCATTGGACTGAAAGGAACACGCCGAGAGCGAGCAGAGGCATCCATGGATACGCCTCGATTCCATTGGGCGTGATCTTCACGGGCAGAACTGACAACGCCGCGTCAGCGCTGCCGAAGTGAGCCGTGAGGCCAGCTTTGAGCTTATCCATTCCACCAACGGCGCGCACGGCGTACACCGCGAGGACGATGACGGCGCTCATCTTGATGACGAATTGGACGAGGTCGGTCCAAAGGACTGCCCACATCCCGGCGCCGGCCGAATAGGCAACGGTGATGATGAAGCAGATTCCGACGGCGATTACCTCCCCAGGAACATTGAAGCCGAGAAGACTGACGTCACGGAGCCCGAGCGAGATCGTTAGGATCTTGATCATCGCCTTGGTCACCCACCCAAGGATGATGAGGTTGATCGGTATGGCGAGATAGAGCGCGCGAAACCCGCGCAGCGCCGCGGCAGGGCGGCCGCTGTAGCGGATCTCGGCAAACTCGACATCGGTCATGACATGCGCTCGCCGCCATAGACGGGCGAAGAAGAAAACAGTCAGCATGCCGCTCATCAGCATGTTCCACCACAGCCAGTTTCCGGCGACGCCGTGCGCGGAAACGAGACCAGTAACGACGAGCGGTGTGTCCGCCGCGAACGTGGTGGCGACCATCGATGCGCCTGCCAGCCACCATGTGACCTGGCGTCCGGAAAGGAAGTACTCGCTGAGACTCTCGCCCCCGCGCTTGGTGAAGTAGAGTCCAATGCCCACGGAAAGGAGGAAGTAGGCAGCGACAATCGCCCAGTCGATCGCAGTCAGCGCCATAGGTCAGGGATTGGGGTGGCTAGGCAAGACGTTTGCGTTGTCCCGGGCTGTCAGCGTCCCGGAACTGCAGGGAGTATCATATGGTACCAGCGACACAACCAAAAATACCGGACAATCCTCGATGATGCGATACAATCGGCCGCTCGCGTTGCTCCTTCTCTTGTGCGCCGCCTGCGTGGTAGTGAACAAGTCGCCAGATCCGACAAACGAGCTGGCCGAAGCGAAGGTGAGGCCGGGAATAAGTGTGCTGTTGCGCGATAGCATACAACTGATTCGGGGAAAGCGTATCGGGCTCCTCACCAATCAGACGGGCGTCGACGAGGATGGAAACTCCGACATCGACCTGCTGACGGAAGCCAGAGCCAAGGCCGCGCATGTCAATCTGGTTCAGCTGTTCTCGCCAGAGCACGGACTACGCGGAACCGAGGACAGGGAGAACATCGCCAGCGGGGTCGATGCGAAGAGCGGATTGCCCATCTATTCGCTTTACGGACAGCAGACGATGGCGCCGCCGGACAGCATTCTCCGGACGCTCGATGCGATGGTCTTCGATCTTCAGGACATCGGTTCGAGGACGTGGACCTACGTTGGAGCCATGGTCTACTCGATGCGCGCGTCAGCGCGAGTGCACAAGCCTTTCATCGTTCTCGACAGGCCGAACCCCATCACGGGCTACATCATCGAAGGGCCGGTGATGGATAGCGCGCTCGCGAACCCTGAAGATCCGGCGCCCGGGCGTCCCGGACAGGCTTACGCACTCTGGCCGATCCCACTTCGTCATGGAATGACGATTGGGGAGCTCGCGCTTTATTACAACGACGTGTTGAAGATCCGCGCCGACCTTCACGTCGTTCCGATGCAGGGGTGGCGGCGCGATATCTGGTTCGATCTTACCGGTCTTCCATGGGTGAAGCCGTCGCCGAACATGCCGTCACTTCAGAGTGCGATGCTCTATCCGGGACTAGTCGCGTTCGAGTCAACCAATCTGTCGGTGGGACGGGGAATGCCGGACGCGTTCCAGCGTGTGGGCGCGCCGTGGCTGAACGCGGCGGCGACTGTGGCGCTTCTGAGGGACAGGGAGATTCCCGGCGTGCGGTTTTTCGTCGAGAGCTTCACTCCGGTGTCGCCCTCAGACGGCAAATACCCGGGCCAGCTGATTCCGGGAATCAGGATTCACATCGTGAACCGAAGTGCGCTGCAGTCGGTTCGCGTCGGTGCGACGCTCCTGTGGGCGATCAACAAGACGGCGGGCAACAAGCTCACCATCGACAACCGGGGCTTCGATCTCCGATTCGGATCTCCACGAGTGAGAGAGGCACTGCTTCGCGGCGACGATCCGGATGTACTGATTGACCGGGAGTACAAGTCGGCATACGCATTCAGGGAAAGAACGCGGCAATACCTGCTCTACAAATAAGAGCCACTCCCGCCTGGCTCTTCTCGCGGGGGTTTTGCAGTTTCGTGTCAAGCACATGTCTTGCAACGCCTGAGCTCTTTCATCAAACAAAATTACTGGAGGCACAGAATGCGTATCCTCATGCTCTCGTTGTCGATGGTGGCGCTCGTTGCGTGCGGTTCAGGGCGGCAAGTCGAAGTACGCACGGGAGCAGAG
>JAXDME010000193.1:0-5723 GCA_034666285.1 Gemmatimonadaceae bacterium
ATGGGGATAGCCGGCCGGCTCGCGGTCGAAACGCATTACAACTGGGATCGCGTCGCGCGCGATGTCCGCGACTTCACTTACGCGGTTGTCGGGGCTGCCAAGCAGTGACTCCCACAGAGAAGTCGACGCATCCCGACATGGCCAAGCGCCGACCCACGCTCGCCCATCGGGCCGAATACTACACGATGCGCGCAACGATCGGTGCGCTGCGCGCGTTGAGCTGGGAGGCGGCGTGTCGAGTTGGCGAGAGGCTTGGAGCGCTTGGGTATCGTCCACTGGGAATCAGAAAGCGCGTAGTCGAGAAACAAATCGCGGCGGCGTTCCCGGATCTGAATCATGAAGAGGTTATCAGTATCGCCGAAGAGTCCTACCGTCATTTGGGGCGCAGCTTCATAGAGAGTGCGTTACTCGATGGGATCGGAAAAGATGGGCTGCAGGCGCTCGTCGAAACGGTCGAGGGGTGGGAGGAAGTCGAAGACGTGATGTCGAAAGGGAAGGGAGCGGTGATGGTTACCGGCCATTTCGGCAATTGGGAGCTCGCCGGCGCTTATGTAGCCGCGCGTGGAATTCCGCTCGACGCAATAGTCCGCGGCATGGCGAACCCTCTGTTCGACGCATACATCAACCACACCCGTGAAGAGATGGGAATGACCATCGTGCACGACTCCGAGGCCGTGCGTCGGACACCGCGATCCCTGCGCGCAGGTCGCGCCGTCGCGTTCGTCGCCGACCAGGGAGTCCTGGGCCTGGCATCCACCTTCGTTCCGTTCTTCGGACGTCCCGCCAAGACTCCCCGCGGCGCGGCGGTATTCGCCTTGCGATTCGAGGTCCCGGTTCTGTTCGTCGTCGCCATCCGCAAGCCGAATGGTCGCTACCGGATAGTCGTCGAGCGAATCGAGGCGCGGCAGACGGGCGACCGGGATCGCGACGTGGACGCGATCGTTGCACGTTTTACGGAGCGTCTTGAGCATTGGGTGCGGATAGTGCCCGCGCAGTACTTCTGGCAGCATCGCAGGTGGAAGCGGCAGCCTCCGGACACGCCGGCGGCACTGAGAGATCCATCGGCGTAAAGAGGAGACGATGCTCGATCCCAAGCAGCGACAAAGATTTCTTGGCGACAATCGCGCTCGCATAGGGATCGGAATCGTGGTCGTCATGACTCTCGCGGCGATACTCGCGCCGCTCATCGCGCGCCAGAGTCCGATTTCGATCGATCTGCAACACATCCTCCAGCGTCCTACCGCGAATCACTGGCTCGGCACCGACATCCAGGGCCGCGACATCTGGTCGCGGCTCGTCTACGGCGCGCGAGTATCGCTCACGGTCGGTCTCATCTCGCAGGGGATAGCGCTCGTGCTCGGCGTCTCGCTGGGCCTGCTGGCCGGATTCTACGGTAAATGGGTCGACGAGATAGTAATGCGTTTGGCTGACGTCACGCTCGCGTTTCCGACACTTCTGTTGCTCATCGCGATGGTCGCGGCGCTCCAGCCGTCGGAGGCGGTCGTCTTTGCGACTATCGGGATCGTCGGCTGGGCAGGCATGGCGCGAATCGTTCGTGGTCAGGTGCTCGTGGTCCGGCAGCTCGAGTACATCCAGGCGATCAGAGCGCTGGGTGCGGGCGACCTCCGCATCATGACCCAGCACGTGCTGCCGAACGTCATCGCGCCGGTCGTCATCACCGCGACGCTTGGCGTCGCCGGCGCGATCATGGCCGAGGCAGCGCTATCGTTTCTCGGGCTAGGCGTGCCTCCGCCGGCGCCGAGCTGGGGGTCCATGATTGCAGACGGCCGGGACCTTTACCAACTTCAAACCGCGCCGTGGACTTCCGTATTTCCCGGAATCGCCATCGGTGCCGCGGTGCTCGGCTTCAATCTGCTCGGCGACGCGTTGCGGGATGCTCTGGATCCGCGGCAGTATTACAAGGCCAAGAAAGGAGCTTGATGAGCGGAGGCGCCGGCGACGAGTACAGGCCAACGTATTTCGACAGGAATGGTCCCGAAGCCGCGGCCCACTGGAAGATTGCAAGCTTCCTTCTGATTCCTACGGTAGGTGGTGCCCTGGTTGGGATCACCTACTTTGCGCATCAGGGCTATTCGACCGGAGGAGTTCTTGCCGGCGGACTCGTCGGTGGACTACTCGGAGGCGCTGGCTCGGCCCTACTCGTGATTTCAGTGTCGGAAAACATGGGCGCGATATTCCGCGCGTTCGTCCAACCGGATCACTCTCCGCACCAGCAGCAATATTCCTACGAGGACGCACTGGTGATGCGCGGAGATGTAGAGGGAGCCCTCGCGTCGTATGAGAGGATCATTCTCGAGTCACCGAACGATGCAGTGCCGCGGCTTCGTGCCGCCGACCTGTGCGCCAAGTCGAAGCTGCGCGAGAGAGCCGAAACGCTGTTTCGCGCCGTGCAGCGGTTGCCCAGAGTGAGTCCAAAGGACGACATCTACGCATCCAACAGGCTCGTCGATCTTTATCTCGCGTGGCCGGGCAACGAGACGAAAGGTCTGCGCGAGCTCAGGCGACTCGTTGACACCTATCCGGAGACCGACGTAGCAGAACGTGCCCGGGCGGGCCTGGTGAATCTCAAAGGCCAGCTCGGTGTGACCGACTAGACCACTCCCAGAGCGAGGATGACAATGCTGATCCAGACAACTGCTCAAGTACCGGCTCAAACTGTCGTCGTGCATCCCTCCTTCACGGACACGCTGGTAACATCGTTCCGCGATGCATTCTCGATGGTGCTGAGCGCGATTCCGCGGATTCTCGCCTTCATCATCATCGTCGCGATCGGATGGTTCGTCTCGACCTTGCTCGCGCGAGCGGTCGTGGGACTTCTGCGCGCGATTCGCTTCGACGAGCTGATGCAACGTTCGGGTCTCTCGGACTTCATGGCCAAGATGGGGACGGGAATCGACTCGGCGGGGATCGTCGCCGGAATCGTCAAATGGATCGTGCGTGTGGTGGTGCTGCTTGTTGCATTCGACACGCTCGGACTGCCCGCCGTCTCGGATGTCATGCGACAGCTCCTGCTTTGGCTGCCCAATCTCGTGGTCGCGATCTTCGTGCTGTTCATCGGCGGAATTGCGGCCCGCGCGCTGGGCAACATCGTGCGCGGCGCTACGGCCGAGGGTGGATTCTCCAATCCGGAAACGCTCGCCAACATCTCGCGCACGGCTGTGTGGTCGTTCGCGGTGGTTGTGGCGATCAATCAGCTCGGAATCGCTACGAATCTGATCAACACTTTGTTCACCGGATTTGTCGGTGCGCTGGCTATCGCCCTCGGTCTCGCGTTTGGCTTGGGAGGCCGCGACCTCGCGTCACGTACGCTGGAGAATTGGTACGATCAGGCGCAGGATGCGAAACCCAAATCGAGAAGAGCACGGGCGTCGGAGGAGTAAGGGGGGAAGCGGGAAGAGGGAAGAGGGACAGGAAGAGTAAATCGACGATTCTGGTAGCAGGCGCCCGCGCTTCCCGCTTCCCGCTCCCTCTTCCTCTTCCCTCTTCCCGCTATCCGCCGACGCGTATCAACCCGTAATCCCGCGCGCCTTTCCTGAGCAGATGGTATTGCCCCGCGAGCGGCTTGGCTGAGGCGAGATCTGTGTCGGCGGCTGCGCGCTGGCCGTTCAGATAGACTCCGCCCTGCTCGATCAGCCTGCGCGCGGCGCCCTTTGACGCAGCGAGCTTCAGAGTAACCAAAGCATCCAGCAATCCCGGCGTCTCCGCCGATTTCGCGAACGGCACCTCATCGCTCAACGCGCGCAGCACCGGCTCTGTGAGCGTCGTCGGATCAGCCTTGCCGAACAACACGCGCGAAACTTCTTCCGCCACGCGCGCAGCCTCTTCACCGTGGACACGTGTAGTCATGTCGCGCGCCAGCGCCTGTTGTGCTTCGCGCTTCTCGGGAGCCGAAGCGAGCTGCTTGTCGAGCGCTTCGATCTCGTCGCGCGACATGAGCGTGAACAGTCGCAGGTATTTGCCGGCATCGCGGTCGTCGACGTTGATCCAGTACTGGTAAAACTTGTACGGCGATGTGCGCGTGGCATCGAGCCACACCGCTCCTGCCTCGGTCTTGCCGAATTTCGTTCCGCTCGCTGTAGTTACCAGCGGCATCGTCAGCGCGTGCGCCGTCTTACTCGCGACCCGCCGGATCAGCTCGAGTCCAGCAGTGATGTTTCCCCACTGGTCGCTGCCTCCTATCTGAAGCGTGACTCCTTCGCGGCGGTTCAGCTCCAGAAAATCGTAAGCCTGCAACAGCATATACGAGAATTCGGTGAACGAAATGCCGCCTTCGATGCGCGACTGCACAGAATCCTTCGCCAGCATGTAGTTCACCGTGAAATGCTTGCCGACATCGCGCATGAACTCAACGGCTTTTAGCGGTCGCAGCCACGTGGCATTGTCGCGCATCAGCGCTGCATTCTTTCCATCGAAACTTAGAAATCGTCGCAGCTGCTTCTCGATAGCGCGCGAATTGGACTCGATTTCTTCGGCCGAGGCCAGCTGGCGTTCGGAAGTCTTGCCGCTCGGGTCGCCGATCATCCCGGTTCCACCACCAACCAGCGCAACAGGCCGGTGTCCGAAGCGCTGCAGATGCGCAAGTCCCATCACCGGCACGAGATGCCCTACATGAAGGCTGTCCGCCGTCGGGTCGAATCCCGCGTACGCGCTCACGGAATCCGTTGCGAGTGCGTCCGCCAATCCGTCCGTGTGTTGATAGACCATTCCACGCCAGGACAGCTCGTCCAGCAGAGAATTCTTGGAGTGCATGCGGGGAAGATAGGGACGCCCGACCGCGGTGTCACCTTCGGTGTATCACAGTTATCTTTTTTCACTCCGCATGACCTCCGACATCGACAACAAACTTCCATTCCGCAAGCGCCACCCAACGCTCGTCAGGGCGGTGCTGCTTTCGCTCACTTTTCTTGTCGCTCTCAGCGCCGGTGCCATCTACGGCAGCTGGGCCCTCATCTGTCGCGGCAATCAATGCCCGTCGATTGAGATCCTGGCGGAGTACACCCCGCACCAGACATCCAAGCTCTACGCCGTAGACGGCCGCTTCATAGCCGAGTTGGGACTCGAGCGCCGGACGCTGGTGAAGATCGACGAGATCCCGAAGATGGTACAGGACGCATTCGTCAGCACCGAGGATAAGCGCTTCTACCAGCACGCCGGAATCGATTGGCACCGCGCCGCCAGCGTCGTCATCCGCTCACCCCTCCACGGCTACTCGCAAGGGTTTTCCACCATTACGATGCAGCTCGCCCGCAATGTCTTCCCGGAGAAGATCAGCCGCGAGAAGAGCATCGTCCGCAAGCTCAAGGAAGCGAAGGTCTCTCGCGAGATCGAATCGAAGTACGACAAGAAGAAAATTCTCGAGCTCTACCTCAACCAGATCGACCTCGGCCACGGGGCGTATGGCGTTGAGACGGCGTCGCAACGTTACTTCGGGAAATCGGTTCGCGACCTGAATCTCGCCGAAGCGGCAACGCTCGCGGCGCTGCCAAAAGCTCCTGCCAGATACAATCCGGTTCGCTATCCCGAGCGGGCGATTCAACGTCGCAATACTGTCATTGAGCTGATGCGGCAGAACGGAAAGATCAACGACGCGGACGCGAGCAGAGCGAAGGCGTATCCGCTCCAGCTGGCGAACAAGACCGCGACAGGCGAGACCGCGCCTTATTTCGTGGAATGGGTGAGGCAGCAGCTCGACGCGCAGTTCG
>JAXDME010000194.1:0-6421 GCA_034666285.1 Gemmatimonadaceae bacterium
GAGATGCTCAACACTTTGCGCCGCACATTCAACCGCGCCCGCCAGGCGCAGATCACGCAGGAAATCGCCGAGATAGTCGGCGGTTCAGCTGCGCTAGAGGGATAATCATGGCAACTGCCGTCCGTTCCGAAAAAAAGAAGGTTCGCACGCCCGAAGAGAAGAAGGTGAATATCGGGCGAGTGGTGCAGGTCATAGGTCCGGTGCTCGACGTCGCCTTCGAGTCGGAGCATCTGCCCGAGCTCTATAACGCGCTGCGAATCCGCGGCAAGACCGATGCGGGCGTCGACATCGACGTCATCGTCGAGGTCCAGCAGCACATTGGTCGCAACCAGGTGCGCGCGGTCGCGATGTCCTCAACCGACGCAGTCGTTCGCGGAATGGATGTCGAGGACACTGGCGGCCCTATCACGGTGCCGGTTGGCAACGCCGCGCTCGGCAGAATTCTGAACGTCATCGGAAACCCCGTCGACAACGGTCCGCCAATTCCCGCTGATGTCGAACGTTGGCCGATCCACCGCCCGTCTCCCGAGTTCGCGAACCTCGAGCCCAAGACTGAAGTGTTCGAGACCGGGATCAAGGTCATCGACCTTATCGCACCCTTCGTAAAGGGCGGAAAAATCGGTTTGTTCGGTGGCGCCGGCGTCGGAAAGACCGTCGTGATCATGGAGTTGATCAACAACGTGCAGAAGGGGCACGGTGGAAAGTCCGTGTTCTGTGGTGTCGGTGAGCGGACGCGCGAAGGAAACGATCTCTACCTCGAGATGAAGGAGTCGGGTGTTCTTAACTCGACGGCGCTGATTTACGGGCAGATGAACGAGCCACCGGGAGCACGACTTCGCGTCGGCCTTACCGGCCTCACTGTAGCCGAGTACTTCCGCGATGTCGAGAACGCGGACGTTCTCGTATTCATCGACAATATCTTCCGCTTCACGCAGGCTGGCTCCGAGGTATCGGCACTTCTCGGACGGATGCCGAGCGCCGTGGGTTATCAGCCGACTCTCGCGACTGAGATGGGTGATCTGCAGGAGCGAATCACATCGACGAAAAATGGATCGATCACGTCGGTGCAGGCGATCTACGTTCCGGCGGACGACATCACCGACCCAGCGCCCGCGACTGCTTTCGCTCACCTCGATGCGACCGTTGTATTGTCGCGCGCCATCACCGAGCTCGGCATCTACCCCGCTGTGGATCCGCTTGCCTCGTCGTCCCGAATCCTGGATGCGCAGTTCATCGGAGACCGCCACTATAAGGTAGCGATCGACGTGCAGCGCATTCTTCAGCGCTACAAGGAGCTGCAGGACATCATCGCAATCCTCGGCATGGACGAACTGTCGGAGGACGACAAGCTCGTTGTCGGTCGTGCTCGCAGAATCCAGCGCTTTATGTCGCAGCCGTTCGCTGTCGCCGAACAGTTCACGGGAATCAAGGGACAGTACGTCAAGCTCGAAGAAACGATTTCCTCGTTCGAGCGCCTTGTCGCGGGGGAGTTCGATCAGTATCCCGAGCAGGCGTTCTTCATGCAGGGCGGCATCGACGGAGTCGTCGAAGCTGCGCAGCGTCTGGCCAGCGCGTAGGAATGCTCAAGGTCTCGGTGATCTCTCCGGAAGCCGTTCTCTTCGAGGGTGAAACGGATGCTGTCGTCGCGCCGGCATACGACGGAGAGATCGGCATCCTGACCGGCCACGCTCCCTTGATGGCGCTCCTTGGCAGCGGATTGCTCCGACTGGGCGAATCGGGTCAGAAGTTCAAAGTCAGCGGTGGCTTTCTTCAGGTGATTAATGACGACGTGCGCGTCGTGACGGAGCAGGCAACTCCGGCGGGATAACCGGCGCTGATTGTTTGGGATGCTGACGCTGGCTTGCGAATTGCGCGGCAAGAGGCGTAACATCATCGCAGACAATCGCTTATGCCTGAGACAAGCCATCCACCGATCCTCGTCGTCGACGACAATCCCGATAATGCACACATCATTCGGGATTATCTCGAGGCGCGCGGATACCCGATTACCGTAGCCTACAACGGTGACGACGCCCTGAAGGCATTCGAGGAAGTAAAACCCTCGCTCGTGCTCCTCGATGTGATGATGCCGGGACGCGATGGCTGGCAGGTCTGTCGCGACATCAAGCAACACCCGACTCTCGGCCGCAACGTCAGGGTGGTCATGGTCACCGCGCTCGACGACTGGGTTAACAAGAGGCAAGCTCTTCAGACCGGTGCGGACGATTTCGTTGAGAAGCCGTTCGAGCTGGCGAAGCTAGCGGCGACCGTTGAACGGAATCTCAAGTTGCTGGGCCCGAAAGCCAAAACCGCCGGCTCCGCCACCACACCCACCCTTTGAGCGTGGACTATCATCAGCTGTTGCGCGACTCGCTCACGCGCCTGCCGACGGTCGCCGCGACTATCGACAGCATTCGAAAGGCAGTCCAGGATCGCGGCGAGCTGGTCGTGCTCTACTTCAATTTCGACCGCTATTCAAAAGTCGAAGAAGTGTATGGATGGGAGAAGCTCGACAGCGTGCTGGAGACTACCGGTGACGCCATGCGGGACTTTCTAAGCAAGAGTCCGCTTGCTTCCTCCAAGCTCATGGTCTCGTTCCCCAACGACGACGATTTCATTTTTTTCCACGTGCCGCAGGACGATGCGCCCGCCGCGACTGATGCGGAGATCACTGATCTGACAGCTGGTCTCAAGGAAGCCGTGTCATCGGAGATCGAGCGGGTTCACGGCGAGGACATCGCGGCGCTGTTCGACATCTTCGTCGGGCGCGCGCTCGTCGTTTACAATCCAAAGCTTCGGCTGGAGAGGCAGATCTATCGCGGAATGCGCGAAGCAGCGAACGCATCGAAAAGCCTGGAGCACCGGGAGGAGGCAAAGAAAGTCGCCGATCTCCGCGAAACCCTTCGCAACCGCGGACTCTACATCGAGTACCATCCGATAGTCATTACAGACAACCAGAAGGTATTCGGATACGAAGCGCTTGCTCGAGGAACCATGCGCAGCATGCGCAGCCCGGAAGTGATGTTCGAGATTGCGGCGCAGTCCGATCTCATCTGGGATCTGAGCCGCTTATGCCGTGAACGAGCCATCGAAGGAATGGGAAAACTCCTCAAGGATGGCGAGCTCCTCTTCATGAATGTCGATCCTGCGGATTTCGCTGATCCGTCCTTCGATGTGAAAACGCTCCAGGTAAAGGATCCGACGCGGGTGGTGATCGAGATCACCGAGCGCACGGCGATCAAGGATTATCCGAAATTTCGCGGACGCCTCAAGGAGTTTCGCGATATGGGTTATCGCTTCGCAGTCGATGACGCGGGGAGTGGGTACGCAGGTCTCGGCTCCATCGCTAACCTGGAGCCCGATTTCATCAAGCTCGATATGTCTCTGATCAACTGCATCGATCAGAATTTCATCAAGCAGAATCTGGTGGAGACCATGGTCCGCTTTGCGAACGAGCACGGCGCGATGGTTATCGCCGAAGGCGTCGAGCGAAAAGAAGAGTACGACATGGTGAAATCACTCGGCGTCCATCTCGTTCAGGGGTTCTTTGTTCACAAGCCGAGCGCGAACGCTGTGGGCTTTCGTCCTCCGGTTCATCCGGCCCCGGTTCTCACCGACCCAGTAACGCGCTGACTAGCGCGAACGATCGTTCCGCGGCGCCGGTGCCTTCCTGAACCATCGAGCGGGCTGCCTCTCCCGCTGAATCACGCGCCGGCAAGGATCCGAGCCAGTCGCTCAAACGCAGGGTCAAGTCCGCCACTCCGGTGACGGCGGCACCTCCTGCTGCTTCAATCAACTTGCGGGCGTCGCGGCTCTTTTCGTTGCGGGGGCCGAACAGTACGGGCGCACCGAATGCCGCAGGCTCGAGCACTGAGTGCAATCCAGCGGAGTGAAACCCGCCGCCGACATAGGCGACGTCCGCGAGCGCGTAGAGGTCGCCGAGAATCCCATACTGGTCGATCAACACGACATCGGCGTTGGATGCGTCGCCCGCGGTGATGCGCGCGAGACGTGAGCCGCTGCGTCGAGCCCAATTCTCAATGGAAGCGATATGTGGCGCGGTGACTTCGTGCGGCGCGATGAGGAGCCGCGCATCGGGAATTTTGTCGCGGACCTTGCTCCACGCGTCGAAGAGATTCTCTTCGTCAGCTGGCCAGGTGGATCCGGCGACAACGGTGGGCCGGGAGGACCGCATCGATTGAACGAGAGCGGAAGGAGCGCGCTGAGCGCGTGCCCAAACCTGGTCATACCTGGTATCGCCGGTCACTTCGATTCTTCCCTGACCCACCCCCATCTGGCGGAAATGCTCGGCGTCCTTTTCGTCGATGGCGCCTACGCGCTGGATTGCCAGATATGCGTCACCCAGCAGGGCTCGCGCGAGGAGTCCACGGCGTCCCGAAGATTCGGCGAGGGTCGCGCTGATGACTCCGACGGGAAGTCCTGCTGCCGCTGCCCGCTCGGTGAGCGCGGGCCAGATGTCGAGCTTGCTGAAGACGAGCGCGGTCGGCCTCAGCGCGGTGATGATTGCGTCCGCATCCCCGAAAGTATCGAATGGCAGGTAGTCGGCAAAGTCGACGTCGAGTGACAGTGATAACGCCTGCGCGCTCGGAGAAAAAAAAGTGTAGGCTATCTGGACATCAGGCCGGCGCGCGCGGAGCAGCTGCACGACGGGTTGCGCCTGAAGACCCTCACCCACCGACGGCGCGTGAAACCAAACAAGTGGCCGGCGAGGGTCGCGCGCCATCGCTGACCATTGCTTATAGCGGTCGACTATTCCGCGTCGAGAGTTTAACGCGCGCTGGAATTTGGAGTCGCCTGGAGGAACCACGCGAACCAGTGCCTGGGCGAGGCTTCCAGCGACAGTGTAGGGAATTCGCAGCAGCGAATTCACGATCGGCTTTTTGTTGGGGTTAGGGCGCTGCTTTCTTGCTCTTCACCAGCGCGGAATCGATCGCGCGGCGGAACTCTTCGATCGGCTGCGCGCCGACCAGCAGCTTGTCGCCGATGATGAAGCTTGGCGTGGACTCCGCGCCTGCGGTTTGAGCGCGATCGTGATCGGCCTGGATCCACGTCTTCATCTTTCCGGATTGAACGCACTGGCGCCAACGGTTGACATCGACGCCCTGGACGCGCGCAAGTGAGTCAAAGAAAGTCGCCGGCGACGGAAGCGCTTCCCACTTGGACTGACTGTTGAAGAGCGCGTCGTGCATTTCCCAGAATTTGCCCTGCGCCCCGGCACACATTGCAGACTCGGCAGCGGGCCATGCGAACTGGTGCTGCGCGAGAGGGAAGTTGATGTACGCCATCCGCACCTTGCCGGTGCGCACGAACTCGTTGCGGAGAACCGGGTATGTTTCATCGTGCCACTGCTTGCAGTACGGGCACTGAAAGTCGCTTACCTCGATCACCCACACCGGCGCAGCGGGATTTCCCTGAATGCGTGCGAGGTCCGCTTTCACGCCGTCCGAATCCTTCACTGCTGGCGCTGCTGAAACAAGCGTGGTGTGTTTGAGCGTAGTGCCGCTGGTTTCGGCTCCTTGTTTGCTGCTGTTTGCCGGAGCGCAGGCTACTGAAAGCACGACAGTGGCGAACGCGCCGAGGCGATTGACTTGAAAGCGATTCATCTGCTAAATAGACCTCCTCTCGAACCATGAAATCAAGGGAGCGCGAATCCTGAACGTATGGCTGGTGGGTTTTCCGTCTACGGCAAAACTGATTGCCGTGTTACGGGCTGCAGCGCTCTTCCTTCTTCCGCAGGGCATCCAGATTCCGCCGCCGACGGGTCTGGTGAACGACTTCGCGCACGTGCTCCAGCCGGACGCTGTGCAGCGTATGGAGCGCATTGCGGAGGATGTGAGGTCAAAGTCGCGGGGTGAGATGACGATCGTGACGATGCCCGACATCGGGACGCGCGACGTCCAGGAAGTAGCGCTCCAGATCGGCCGCGAATGGAAGCTGGGTAAGATCGGGAATCCCGGCGATCCGACGAGAAATGCCGGTGCGGTGATCTTGCTCGTGCCCAAAGAAACGAGCAAGGACGGCCGAGGCCATTGCTTCGTCGCGACGGGCCGCGGCGCCGAAGGGTTCATAACTGATGCTGACGCGGGTGACATCTGCCGAGAGGCGACCCCTGCATTCATGGCGCAGGACTATAGTAGCGGGCTTGAGCTGGTGACGCTGCGCACGGCGCAGCGGTTTGCGAACGAATTCCACTTTTCGCTCGACACCACGCTTGCTCCGTTGCCGGTGATTCAAGCTCCAGAGAATTATCCCACGAGCGGAGGCGGCGGAATCCCTCCGTTCGCGATCTTCATCATTTTCGTCGTCGTGCTCTTTCTGCTGAGTAACGCGCGTCGGCGCGGCAGCGGAGGATGCGGCGGTGGCGGTTGTTTGCCGATCTTCATTCCGTTCGGCGGGTTCG
>JAXDME010000195.1:0-4362 GCA_034666285.1 Gemmatimonadaceae bacterium
CGAGCGATCTGCGGCTCGACAGGCTAAGTAAATCTAACATGAGTTGAGACCTGTCCTAATGTTCAACCGGTCTTGGTCGTCGGCTCGCTGGTCGGATCCACGGTCGTCTTACCCTCGTTGCCCGCGCTATCCAGCCGCGTCGCCTCGATGGCGAAAGTCGGACAGTGGTGCACGAAGTCACCGTCGGCTGGCGACCACTCGACCACCGGCGTAAGCGGGTACGCCTTCTGGCTCGAGTCCATCGCCATGACGTCGGGCGCCAACGCCGTGCATAGCGTGCAGCCAATGCATTTCTCGCGATCGACCTTGATCTCCATCGCGCGGCGTGGAAACACGCCGAGCCCCCAGGTGATGCATTCCTCGTAGTGCTTGCAGGCTTCCATCGCTGCCGTGTAGCCCGCCTCCAGCAGCTCCTCCGTGTGCGAGAAGCTGAACCAACCGATGTGATTGACCTTTGGTCGGATCAGAATCATCGGCGGGCGCGTCCAGTTGGCGAACGGGGCCAGCTGCAGCGCGTGCATCATCGTCGTCGCCGCACGCACGTATATCGACGCGAATCCAGCGGTGAGAATATCATTCTCCGGCTCCAGATCGCTGGACCCGGTGTCAACCGCAATTATTGCGTCCATGCCGCGCCCAGCCACCGAGACCGGAAGGTTGTCGAGGACGCCACCGTCGACGCACAGCTTTCCGTTGATCGAGCCCGGAGGATAAAACCCCGGCAGCGCACACGACGCATACACCGCGTCGGCCACGCTTACGTCGCGCAGTCCGGGCAATCCCCACACGATCTGCGAGCCCCGCTGAATGTCCACGGTGTTCACGAGCAGCGTTCTTTTCAGCTGGTCGAACCGCTTTTCTCCCGCCACGGCCTTGACGACGTTCTTCAGCGGCTCGTCGAGATAGATCGCAGGTGAGTGCTGCCGCTCGAGCAGCATCCCCATTCGGTTGAGCCGGAAAAGATCACGCCGCTTGAGCGCCCGGGCGCGGTCGACCATCTCCGGCACTTCCATCCCCCGCGCGTAAGCGGCTCCGATGAGCGCGCCGATGCTCGTTCCCGCTACAACGGTAGGCTCGATACCCATCTCCTTGAGCGCGCGGAAAACCCCAATGTGCGCGAACCCTTTCAGCCCACCGCCGCCGAGCACGAGCGCGATCCTGTGCGTCTTGCGCCGCTGCTTGGAGGGAGATGGTCGTTTCAGGCTTCGTGGAGTCTTGCGGGGCATGCGAGGTCAAGTGCGGGAAGGGTTATAATGTACTGACGTACACCAACCACACAGAGTAAATCGATGACTCGTCCCATCGTGCTGCTGTCGGCAGCACTCATCTCCATTATCTACGCGTCGAAAGCGGATGCGCAGACAGACGGCGCCCCCAGCCGGATAACTCCGCAGGAGATCGACGCACACTTGCGCTTCCTTTCCTCCGACCTTCTCGAGGGTCGGGCGCCAGCAACACGCGGTGGACGGATCGCGGAAGAATACATAGCGACACAGCTCCAGGCCTTCGGCATCAAGCCAGGTGTAGGCGACACCTCCTACTTCCAGCGCGTTCCGATCGATGTCGTGAAGGCAGACGCTGCAACCATCAAGGTCACTGCTTCGGGCAAGGCAAACGCCAACCTCCGCTTCACGGATGATGTCGTCGTCTGGCCAGGGTCGGCGACCGATGCGAGCTCTGCACACGGTGAGCTCGTTTTCGTTGGATACGGAGCGACCGCACCCGAGTACCGATGGGACGACTTCAAGGGCACCGACGTGCGTGGAAAAATCCTGCTCGTTCTCGTCAATGATCCGCCCGCCACCGCCGCCGAACCGAATCTGTTCGGCGGAAAGGCGATGACGTATTACGGACGCTGGACCTACAAGTACGAGGAAGCGGAGCGACGGGGAGCGGCCGGAATGTTGATCGTCCACACGACCGAGCGCGCAGGGTATCCGTGGCACGTCGTCGTCAATTCGAATTCAACCGAACACCGTCTGCTTCCGCGCGATGCTGCTGCTCCGGCTCCTATTGGCGTGCGCGGCTGGATCACCGACAGCGCAGCGACGGTGTTGCTCGCCCAGGCCGGCCTCAGCATGACCGATCTGCGCAAACGGGCAGAGTCACGTGATTTCCGCCCGGTCTCCACGGGAATAATCATCGACGAGACGATGAGCAACAGCCTCAAGCACATGTCGGCGAACAATGTCGTCGGCGTGCTGCGGGGCATCGATCCCAAGGTCCGAGACGAGTACGTCGCATACAGCGCGCACTGGGATCACTTCGGCATCGGCCCCGTAGTCAACGGAGATTCTATCTACAACGGAGCGGCGGATAATGCTTCGGGCGTAGCGTCGGTTCTCACAATCGCTCACGCCGCCGCCGAAGGAGTAAAGCCGCGTCGCTCGCAGCTCTTCGTCTTCGTTACCGCCGAAGAATCGGGCTTGCTCGGGTCAGCGTACTTCGGAGTGCATCCGACCGTTCCCGCGCCGAAGATCGTTGCGGCGCTCAACATGGATATCGTTCCGCTGAACGGTCGCGTACGCGACCTCAATGTCACGGGTGACAGCAAGAGCTCGCTCGGCCCCTCACTCGCCCAGCTGGTCAAGTCCGAAGGCGTTCGACTTTCACCGGATGCTCATCCTGAACAGGGACACTTCTATCGGTCCGATCATTTTTCCTTTGCCATTGCCGGAATTCCGTCGGTTTCGATCGGAGGTGGCACCGACTACATGGGACGACCGGCCGGCTGGGGACTCAAGCAGGCGGAAGATTACACGGCGCACCGCTATCATCAGCCGTCCGATGAGTATCGGTCGGATTTCGATCTCAGCGGCGCCGCACAGCTCGCGGATATCGTCTACCGCTTCGGACAGTCTATAGGCAACGCCCGAACGGTCCCGACCTGGAACGCGGATGCTGAGTTCAAAGCCGCTCGCGAAGCTTCCCGAAAAGGCCAGTGAGCCTGCCGGGCAAAGATTGGCGGTGAATCCGGTCAGCAGCCGGCAGCGTGACCCGCTGCTTGCTTTCAGAGATGAATTTCCGATTCTCGAAAAGACGAACTACCTCGTCTCCAATTCGCTCGGCCCGATGCCGCGCACCGTCCCGGACAAGCTCGCCGAGTACGGGCGCGACTGGGGAGAGCTTGGCGTAAGGGCGTGGGCCCGCGGGTGGTGGGAAAAACCCCTCGACGTTGGAAACGAGATCGCACCGCTCATCAATGCGGGCGACGGCGAAGTGGTGATGATGCCCAACGTCACCATCGCTCAGACGGCAGTCCTCTCCGCGATCGACTTTCCCAGGGATCGCGACACGATTGTCATGACCGAGCTCGATTTTCCATCCGTGCGCTACGCGTACGCTCAAATGGCGGAGAAGTTTGGCGCACGGGTAGTCGTGGTGAGATCAGGCGACGGAATCAGCATTGACCGCGACGAGCTTCTTGCGGCGATAGACGAACGGACACGCATCGTCGCCGTGTCGCACGTTCTATTTCGCAGCGCGTTTCTCATGGACGTCGACGCGATTTGCCGCCGCGCGCACGAGATGGGCGCTCTGGTCTCGCTGGACTCCTTCCACGCCGTCGGCGTAGTCCCGGTGGACGTGAAACGAAGCAACGTCGATTTCCTCACGGGAGGCGTCCTCAAGTGGCTGTGTGGGGGACCGGGTGGGTGTTTCCTCTATGTCAGTCCTTCCGTGCGCGACGACCTCAAGCCAGCGCTCACCGGCTGGCAGGCGCATGCGCGCCCGTTCGCATTCGAGGAGACCATGGAATACACCTCGGGTATGTTTCGCTGGCTGAATGGAACTCCGGTCATTCCCGCCCTCTACGCGGCGGCGGAAGGACCCAAGATCCTTCGCCGCGCCGGCATCCCGGCGATTCGAGAGAAAAGCGTGCGCCTCACATCGAAGCTGATAGAGCTCGCCGACGAACGGGGCTACCGCGTCAACGCGCCGCGCGACCCGGCGCAGAGAGGTGGAACGGTCGCTGTGGATGTTCCGCACGCCTATGAAGTGACCCAGCAACTTCTCTCAAAGAACATCCTGGTCGACTATCGCGTCGGCGCTGGTATCAGGATTGCCCCTCACTTCTTTACCAAAGAGGAGGAGCTCGACGAAGCGTTTTATGAAATCGACGCTTCGATCAGGAGTGGGAGCTGGCAGCGGTTCGCGGAGAAGATCGCGGTGGTCACCTGAGCCGTGATCCATCGGATGTTACTCCCTTGAACATAGTGGTGTCTAAAGAGTACAATAGACTTATACTCGACTCCTTGGAGGGTGCGTCGTCATGCCAACACCTTTTTTGAGTTCTGAAGAGTACGACGAGAGAGCACATCAACTGTACAACGAAGGACAGTATGACGAAGCTCTGGACGTACT
>JAXDME010000196.1:0-8027 GCA_034666285.1 Gemmatimonadaceae bacterium
CGGCCGCAGATATACTACGGCGAGCTGACCAACGATTACGTTTTTGTTGGAACGAAGCAAAAGGAGTTCGACTATCCCGCTGGGGAGGCGAACATCTACACGAACTACACCGGGCGCGGCGGCGTCCCGATCGGATCGTTCATCCGGCGAGTGCTGTACGCGTTCCAGCTCGGGTCGCTCAAGATCCTTCTCTCGGATGACATCCGTGGCGGTGCGAAGATCCTGTACCGTCGGAACGTGATTGATCGCGCCACCAGCGCAATGCCGTTCCTCGACTTCGACAACGATCCGTACCTGACCATCAACGACGCCGGGCAGCTGAAGTGGATTCTCGATGCATACACGACGAGCGACATGTATCCGTACGCCCAGCGCATCGCGGATGGCACGAACTACATGCGCAACAGCGTCAAGGTCGTGATTGATGCGTACGACGGAACTGTCGATGCCTACATAGCCGATCCAAACGATCCAGTGGTGCAGACCTATGCCCACATTTTTGGCCCGATCTTCAAGCCACTGAGTGAAATGCCGGCCGACATCAGGCGCCACGTTCGGTATCCGGGCGATCTCTTTCGGGTTCAGACCGCGCTGCACGCCACGTATCACATGCTGGAGCCCCAGACGTTCTACCACCGCGAGGATCAGTGGCAGATACCGGGTGGCCTCGCGAAAGGCACGAGCGAGAATCCTTTCCAGCGACACATCATCATGAAGCTTCCGGGAGAGAGGAACCCGGAGTTCATCTTCATGACGCCGTTCACGCCCCGCGGAAAGGACAACCTGGCGGCGTGGATGGTCGCGCGCATGGATGGTGACAACTACGGCAAACTCTCCGTGTATCGCTTCCCCAAGCAGAGTCTCGTCTACGGACCCAAGCAGATCGCCAATCGCATCAACCAGGACACTGAAATCTCGCGACAGCTGACGCTTTGGGATCAGCGCGGGTCGGAGGTCATTCGTGGCGAGCTGCTGGTTATACCGATAGAGGAGTCGCTGATCTACGTTCAGCCGATCTATCTGCGGGCCGAAGGCGGCACGATTCCCGAGCTGAAGCGCGTCGTCGTGGCCCACGAGAACAGAGTGGTCATGGGCGAGACGCTCGAGGAGGGGCTGAACGCGTTGTTCGGCTCCGGTGCCGCGCAGCAAACACCGACCAGCGTTCAGGATTCTTTGAGTACTCTCGGGCAGGGAGAACCGGCGGTGACAGGCGGAGGAATCACGCCCGCGCCACCACCGTCAATCGCCAATTCCGCACTTCTGCAACAGGCGCAGACCCACTACGACCGCGCGATCGCCGCGCAGCGCGCGGGAAATTGGGCGGAGTACGGCCGCGAAATCGACCAGCTTGGTGCTGCGATCCGTGCTCTCAGGGCGGGCAAGCACTAGAGGCATCCCGCAATCTTCGGCCGCGAGAATGAACCTCAAGTGGCCCGCTTGAGAAATTCCTGCACGGCTTTCCGGTAGCTTCGCCCGGTCGTGATTCTTTTGCCATTGCGCAGGATCAAGAGCTGGTCACCCTGATCGAAAGGCTGTGCCTCGCGAACCTGCGCGGTGTTGACGATGGTGGAGCGGTGGACGCGCAAAAAGCGATTGCTCGGGAGTCTGGCCTCGAGCCGGCTAAGGGGCTCCCTCACATCGTAGGCGACCTCGGCCAGGTGGATGCGCGCGAGATCGTCCCTCGCCTGTATCCAGAAGATCTCGTCGGGATCCAGGAAGAGCACCTTGCCGTTTACCTTCACCCCGATCCTGTTCTTTGGGGCGTCGAGCTGCCCGACATACTTCAGCAGCGCGCTAAGCTGTGACGAGACACTCGGGCCCGGCGAATCCTTGAGTCGCTTCTTCGTTCGGTCAAGCGTCTGGTGAAAGCGGACGTGGTCCACCGGTTTGAGCAGGTAGTCAAACGCCCCGAACTCGAATGCGGAGACGGCGTAATCGTCGAACGCGGTGACGAAAATCACCGGAGGCATTTTGTCTGTCCCGACCTCCGTGATCACATCGAACCCATCGAGCTCCGGCATCTGCACGTCCAGAAAAACCAGGTCGGGCTGGTGCGCCCTGATCGCCGCAACGGCTTCGAGCCCATTCTGGCACTCGGCAACGATCTCCACGTCGGGAACGCGCGCGAGCAGGGTAACGAGCCGTTGGCGGGCAAGCGCCTCGTCGTCGACAATCAACACACGGAAAGACCTTTCCATTACACCTGCCCCACTGTGGTGAGATTGTCAGCCGACTGCGTCCCATTGCGCGCCGGCAACACGCGGCCGAGCCGGAACGGGATTGTAATTCTGACGGCGTAGCCTCCCTCGTTGCGCGGACCGCTCTCGAATTCGTGGCCCTCGCCGTAGAGATGGGTGAGCCGCGTTCTCGTATTCGTTAGGCCGAGCCCTGTTCCGCGTGAGCGCTCGCGCGACCTGCGCGCCGTGACGCCGACGCCGTCGTCGAGAATCGTAATCGTCAGCCTGTCGCCAACTCTGCGCGCCGTAACCTGGACGTAGCCCGCGCCGGCTCGAGGTCCGATGCCGTGTCTGATCGCGTTCTCCACGAGCGGCTGAAGCAACAGGCTGGGTACCATCGCCGATCGTACTTCATCGTCGATCTCGCAGTTGACCGTGAGGCGGTCCTGAAAGCGCACCCGCTGGATGGCCACATAGCGGTCAAGAAGTCCAAGCTCGCGCTCGAGCGGGACTTCCTGCTCACTTGACGTCGAGAGCACCAGGCGAAGAAAATCACTGAGCTCCGACACCATCCGCTCTGCTGCAGGTGGATCTGTAGCGATCAGGGCCATGGCGCTGTTGAGGGCGTTGAAGAGGAAATGCGGGTTGAGCTGCAGCTTCAGCGTATCAAGCTCGGCCTGGACCAGCCGCGTCACGACGCGTTGACGCTCGGCAGATTCCTTGCTTGCCTCACGGACCACGTCCTCAACCCAGTACGTGGCGTAGGTCGACACGAGCCCGAAGATGCCCAGCAGCACGAGTTTGGCTGCTTCATCCAGCGGAGTGACTCGCGCAAGCTGTACGGCATCGATTGGATTGATGACGAGCGGAACGCGATTCGTCGTCCAAAGCCAGAACAGCAGCGCGCCGTACTCGAGCCAGGAGAGCGTGGAAATGAATGCCGCCTTTCGTACGGAGGACGCCACCGGTCTGCCAGCCAGGACCACGAAATACATCAGGAAGATCGGGGACCGGAGCGCCAGCACACCCGACTGCGCGACCGCGTATCCGCCGATGATGGCCGTGACCGCGGTCACATCGACGATCGGATTCACCGCGGACAGCCAGTTTGGGAGCTCGGTGCGTCGATACCAGGTCAGATACTGCGCGACCGTCCACGCGAGCATCGGCCCGAGCACGACTACATTTGCGATGTTCAGTGCGCGAGACAGGTGCGGCGCATACATCAGGGCGGACGCCGTAAGGAGAAAGACGACGGCGGCCCTCAGCCCGTTGAGTATTCGCTCCGCCTTGTCGCGCCTGAGGCGAAGACTGGGCGGTGGCGCGAATGAGGATCTGGTGAATAACTGCATCACTTGAATTTGGCCGGAACGGGTTGGCTGGGGTAGCAGGCCGACGAGGATCCTGCTACCCCCGACGACGGTTAGGACATCTGCCGGCGTCGTTGCCTTTATGACCTCATGATGATCTGCGAGATCCCGAAGTGGTCGTTCGTGATGCGTTCGAAAGTACGTCAATCGGTATTACGGTCGAGTCAGTCGAAGGCGGAGGGACGTGTCTTAGGGGCGAGCGACTTGTACGGGGCGGTGAAGGGAATGATGCGAACTGACGAGGAGCACGACCGAGCGCGCCAGCTGATTCTTCGGCACGGGTGGAACGCGACCGCATACCAGATTCTCAATCCCGGAATCGAGTTGTGGTTTTCGCGTGCTGCCGAGGGCGTCATCGGTTTTGTAAAGCATGGTCGGACGCGAGTCGTCGGGGGCGCGCCGGTCTGCGATCATGATCTGCTCGCTGCTATTGCGGGCGAATTCGCCGACGACGCGCGAGAGAGTGGGGAGCGCGTCTGCTACTTCGGCGCTGGCGACAGACTCGACAGCACACTCGGCGCAAAATCCGGTTGGTCGCGGGTCCTTCTCGGCGCCCAGCCGGTTTGGGATCCGAAGCGCTGGTCAGCCGCCGTGAACCGGCGTGGGTCACTCCGAGCGCAGTTCAATCGTGCGAGGAACAAGGGTCTGGTCGTGACAGAATGGCCGTCAGGCGTCGCACAGAATCACCCGGAGCTCCGACGCTGTCTTGGGGAATGGCTCGAGACGCGGCATCTTCCGCCTCTTCACTTCATGGTCGAGCCCGAAACGTTAAGCGAGCTCCGCGATCGTCGCGTTTTCGTAGCGGAGTGCGGCGCTCATCAGGTTGTGGGATTTACGATCCTTTCTCCGGTTCCTGCGCGCGACGGTTGGCTCGTCGAGCAGATAGTGAGGGGTCGAAGAGCTCCGAACGGAACCGCGGAGCTGCTGCTTGACTCCGCCATGCGTAACGTTGCGAACGGTGGATCCAGCTACGTGACACTCGGATTGTCTCCGTTGTCGCAGCACGCGCCGGTCGTGCTCCGCCACCCGCCGTGGCTGCGGTTCGTCCTCCGTTGGGTACGCCTGCATGGAGCGAGATTCTATAACTTCGCCGGTCTCGACTCCTTCAAGGCGAAGTTCAATCCTGAAGTCTGGGAGCCGATTTACGCCATTGGACAGGGTCGGGCGTTCTCACCACGCGATCTGTATGCGATTGCGGGCGCGTTCAGCGGTGGGACTCCGATGTACCTGATCGGTAGCGCGCTCGCCAAGGGTGTACGGCAGGAGACCTTGGCGGTCTCGAGGTCCTTAAAGCAACTGGTGTTCGGCGGCTAGACGCGTATCTTCGGGCCATGAGGAAGCGCTGACGCGGTGCAACAATTAACCGGCGCCAGCCGTAGGGCCACAACAATCTTCTGAGGACAGACACCATGGGCATCCTGGCCTGGATCGTAGTTGGTCTCGTCGCTGGAGTTCTCGCTTCGCTCGTCATGGGTGGCACCGGATACGGCATCGTCGGTGACATTATCATAGGCATTGTAGGCGCGTTCATTGGTGGCTGGCTCTTCAGCATGCTCGGCATCGCCACTCCATTCGGTGGAATGGGCGGCACGATCTTCGTTGCCTTTATCGGCGCGGTCGTACTGCTGTTCGTCCTCCGGCTGATACGCGGGTCGACGCGAAAGATCTGACGCAGTAGCGGCGGAGTCGAAGGCGCAGCTCGCTCCGCCGCGGCACTCCACTTGGTCGAATCGTTCTTCTAGATTGATTTTCCGGCATGGGCCGGAAAGTTTTGAAGAAACACACATCGGCCATACTGAAAATTGATCGCTGATCTCGGACACGGCTCGCGCGACGACGCATCCCTCCCGGTCGCGCCGGACTTGGCGCCCGCGATGGCAATCGCCGACGACGGTGACGAAAATGCGACCGTTGTCGCGCCCCGCGAATACGAAATCGTCGGCTGGCGGACGGTGTATGTCTCGGCGCTGTCGATCTTGATCGGAGCGCTCGCCGCCATTGTCGCGCAGGTCTTTCTGCGACTGATCGGCCTTGCTACCAACCTAGCGTATTACAGTCGGTTCTCCACAGAATTCGTCAGTCCTGCTGCCGCGCACCGGAGCGTTATTACGCTGTTGCTCATTCCGGTTATCGGCGGACTCGTCGTCGGATTGATGGCTCGCTACGGTTCGGCGGCGATTCGCGGACACGGCATTCCGGAGGTGATGCACCGTGTTCTTTACGGCGAGAGCCGAATACAGGCACGCCTGATGATTCTTAAACCGACATCTGCGGCCATCGCAATCGGCACGGGCGGCCCGTTCGGTGCGGAAGGTCCGATCATCGCCACAGGTGGCGCGCTCGGCTCGGTTATTGGCCAGATCGTTCACGTGACGGCCGATGAGCGGAAGACTCTCCTCGCAGCCGGAGCAGCGGCCGGAATGGCTGCGACGTTCGGGAGTCCCGTCTCAGCCGTCCTGTTGGCCATCGAGCTGCTTCTGTTCGAGTATCGCCCGCGCTCGATAATTCCCGTCGCGTTGGCTTCGGCGGTTGCCGCCAGCATCAGGGTGCTGTTCAACGGCTCGGCCCCGGTTTTTCCGATCGCCAACCTTCACCAGCCGAGTGACTCCGCGCTGGCTTTCTATACGTTGGTGGGGGCGCTGGTGGGGCTTGCTGCCGTGGGAGTATCTCGGTTTGTCTACGCCACGGAAGACGTATACGAGCGGGTCGGTGAGCGGCTGCGCATCCACTGGATGTGGTGGCCAGCGATCGGCGCACTGACAGTCGGGAGTCTCGGACTGGTCGAGCCACGCATTCTCGGCGTCGGCTATTCGAACATTATCGGTGCGCTATCCGGTACCATTGTCGGCCGGGCGCTGATCACACTGGTGGTGCTCAAGTTTCTCGCCTGGGCTCTTTATTTGGGGAGTGGCACGTCGGGCGGAATTCTCGCACCCCTATTCACGCTCGGGAGTGGTCTCGGCGCGTGGCTCGGTGGAGTGGGCGCGGACCTGCTTCCAACTGTGGGGATCGACCCTCGAATCGCGGGCCTGGTGGGAATGGCGGCGATCTTTGCCGGTGCAACACATGCTCTGCTCACCTCCATCGTATTTGCCTTCGAGACAACCAGGCAGCCGGTTGGCCTTCTCCCGCTTTTGCTCGGATGTTCAGCGGCTTACCTCGTTGCTCTGCTCTCGAGCCGGTTTTCTCTTCTTACAGAGAAACTCGCGCGACGAGAGGGTGCGGTGCACACGGAGTACACGGTGGATCACCTCGCGCACGTGCTGGTTCGCGATGCCGCCAGCCGTAACGTCATCTCGATTCCTTCTTCTCAGAAACTCGGCGAAGTCCGCAGTTGGCTCGGGTCCATGGGAAATGAGAAAGGTGCGGCATCTCACCAGGGATTTCCGATTCTCGACGAGGATTCCTTGCTCGTCGGCGTCGTGACGCGTCGCGATCTGCTCGACGCCGAAAAATCTGATGAATTGGAGGTCGGGGCCCTGGTGAAGCGGCGAGCGGCCGTTGTTTACGAAGACAATACGCTCCGGGACGCGGCCGATCACATGGTGTTGGAAGGTGTCGGACGCCTGCCAGTCGTCCGTCGCGACAACTCGCGTATCGTGGTAGGCATGATTTCGAGGAGCGACTTGTTGCGCGCGCACGCTCCACGACTCGAGGCGGCGCGCGAGATGAAGCGTTCGAGCATATGGGGCCCGTAAAGAATCCGGCTGGGTACTCCGGAGCTCCGCTTGTCGCCAAGCTCGGGATCAAACCCGGTGCAAGAATTCAGATCGTGAATCCGCCGGCGGATTTCGGGGAGACGCTCGGGAAGCTGCCCGACGGCGTGACGTCGCCGTCGCGAGCTCAGTTGGATTTCGCGATGCTCTTCGTGACCAGACAGTCGGAGCTCTCAAAACGATTTCCCCGCCTCCGAGATAGAATCGCGTCCAACGGGATGCTCTGGATCTCCTGGCCCAAGCAGATCTCCCGTGCACCGACCGATCTCACCGAGAACATCGTTCGCGCGATGGGCCTGGAGCTTGGACTCGTAGATGTAAAGGTGTGCGCGGTCGATTCCACATGGTCCGCGCTAAAGTTCGTGAGGCGGCTCGTCGATCGCTGACTTTTCGCGCGGATCCTGTTGGCGATAAGTTTCCTTATGAACACGCAGCGCGAAGGACACCGTTGAAGGCGATAGCCGCGCTTCTGGATGGGCTCGTCGACTACGCGGGCTTGTTTCCCCCGGCCAGCGAAGACATGCGGCCTGCGCTCGAGAGTTATGCATCGTATCTCGAGAGCCCTGATCGAAGTGCGTTGGGAAGATTTATTGTTCCCCTCCGCCGATTGAAGGAGCTGGAGGACGCCGGAACTGATCTTTTCCCACGAGACCGGAATTCTGAGCCGTGGAGACTGAGCGTCCTCGTAGCCGACGATGTACACTCGGCTGGCGAAGAGATCCTCGAGTTCAACCGTCACCACTCCTCAGGCTCAAGGGCCGGGC